>JBBQTV010000193.1:0-7422 GCA_038212935.1 Pyrinomonadales bacterium
CAGATTGCATCCGAACTCCTCTAGTTGTGCAAAGATCTCATCGAAAGACAACTTTTCGCCGCCTGTAAAAGTATATTCGCTATCGCACCATACGCACCGCATCGGGCAGCCCGTCAGCCGCACGAATGAGCACGGCCGGCCGGCATGAGACGACTCGCCCTGAATTGAAAGAAAGATTTCGGTGATCCGAAGATGCATAAGGGAAGCGGCCTGAATAAATCAAATTACACGAACGCTCATTGTTTCTCAATTCTGTGGCGACGAGCCGTGATCTGGCACTAAGCTTTTTTCTGAGTTTAGGTTAAACTGACGTGAATATGCGAGAACAGCTAAAGCGATTTATCGACCAGATGGATGACAATTCTGTCGCCATCATTCCCGCCGCTCATGAGAAGACGCGGAGCTATGACACGGAATTCAAGTTTCAGCAGGATCCCGATTTCTACTATCTAACAGGTTTTCCCGAGCCGGACGCGATCGCAGTAATAGACCCGGCGAATAAGAAGACGCCGTTTACACTTTACGTTCGGCCGCGCGACCCTCTGATGGAAACGTGGTACGGACGTCGTGAGGGAATTGAAGGGGCGAAGAAGAACTTCGGAGCGGACCGAGCAGTTTCGATCGATAAGTTCGAATCCGACCTGCCGAAACTTCTTGACGGACACGAAAAACTATACTATCGCTTCGCTCTTGACGATGCACTTGACCGGCAGATCTTGCAATATCTCTCCGGCCAACGCGTTCGCAGATTGAAAACGGCATATCCGCCGCACATCATCATCGATCCGACGATCATCACCGGTGAAATGCGTCTGCATAAAACGCCCTACGAGGTCGAGTTGATGCAGACAGCAGCAACTATCTCAGCCGACGCTCATACTCTTGCCATGAAAAAGGTAAAACCTGGCATGAACGAAGGCCAGGTCGAGGCTTTGATGGAAGCCTATATGAAGGACAAAGGGGCAAGCGGCGTTGCGTACAATTCGATAGTCGGCGGTGGCGACAATGCGACTATCCTTCATTACGTCGAAAACAACATGCCGCTGAGAGACGGCGATCTTCTCCTGATCGACGCCGGAGCTCAATTTAAGGGTTATGCCGCCGATATCACTCGTACATTTCCAGTCAACGGCAAGTTTACTCCGGCTCAACGTGAGGTTTATGATGTCGTCCTCGACGTTCAGCTTCAGTGCATTGATTTCACCAAAACCGGTAACACGGTCAAGGAAAGGCAAGACCTATCTATCGAACTTCTAACCGAAGGAATGAAGAAGCTCGGACTTCTGAAAGGAAAGACCAAGGAACTCATCAAGAAGAAGGCATATTTACAATATTATATGCACGGCGTGGGGCACTACCTTGGCCTGGATGTACACGACGCAGGTCGCTATTTCAATGACCAGACTGCAAAAGATTCGAAGCCTTTTGCTCCGGGCATGGTGCTTACGGTCGAACCTGGCCTTTATATCCCGCCCGATGACAAATCAGCCCCCGCCAAATACCGCGGGATCGGCATCCGTATCGAAGATGATGTGTTGGTGACCGCGGACGGAAATCGAAATCTGACGTCAGGAGTAACAAAGAACGCCGACGAGATAGAAGAATTGATGGCAAAAAGTAATAGGAAGTAAGAGCCATTCCCTAAAATACTGACAGAAATGAAGAGAATACTTATCGCGATCTCAATTTCACTCGTCGGTATGGTCAGCTATCACTTTTTAGTTTACGCGATCAGTCCGTTTGTTTTAGACACGCCGCCGCTAAGCATTCATCCGGTGCTTTATACTCCAATATCCCTTCCCCCTTCGGCCTTTCAGGCATTTGCGCCAGATGTTATCCAGGACACTCTGGCCGCAAATCCAGCAGGCGGCCTGGCTGCCCGGCTTTTGTTTTTTGTCGGTAATGTCGCTCTCTATGCCGTGCCTATTTATCTCTTGTCTCTACTTATCTTTCGTGGAAAAGAATAATAATGAATTCTGATATCTTGCAAAATATACCGGCACTGTTTGCAACAGTGTTCACCGCGATTCTTTTTCTGCAATCAGGACTCGATAAACTTTTTGACTGGCAAGGTAATCTTGGGTGGTTAACGGGTCATTTTGCAGAGTCCCCTCTTGCTAAGTTAGTGCCTGTCTTACTTGGCATTATCACCGTGATGGAGATTGGGACCGGGCTTGTGGCTGTCGCGGGAATTGTCTACTACTTTGCTGCAGCTTCGACTATTCTGATCTTCTACTCGTCCGTATTGGGCGCGGCATCGATCCTTTCACTGTTTTTCGGTCAGCGCATGGCAAAGGATTACGCAGGTGCTGCGGTTCTGGTGCCGTATTTTCTCGTGATGATCGCGCTGATGTTTCTCACCCGACCGGCGTGACGCGAATTATTCTCCCTTCCTTGTTACGGAGATTCGAACCGAATGGGCTTCCTTCGCGACTTCAACATCAGCCTTCGGATACGGATCCACCGAGATTAAACTGACCTCGTACCCGTGAAAATCGAATTTATCGTCCTCTTTTGCGGTCTCCAGGGTGACGGTCTGGGGTTCGCCGTTCCCCTGAGCTAACTTTAAACGAATAACTGCATTGCCCGCCTGAATGCACTCAACACCGATAGGGCAGCGAGAATCCTCCACCAGTTCGACAAATGAAACCGAAATTTCAGTTTCGCAGACGTTTTTATCCTCGCCCAGCTTGATCGTCAGTTCAGATCTTGACTGCCCGGATGTGTCCATTATCGTTCCCGCTACGACTAAAATCGTGACAATTAACGCGACCCTAAATATTTTTTGCATACGACGGCCTCCACCCAGATTAGTGAGCAATTCGGGAAGAACGGTTGTCGCCGAAATACCATCTTAGTTAACCCATTTGAGCAATTATCGCGTTCGCGAACTCGGCCGTATTTGCGTTACCGCCAAGATCCCGCGTCAGATGCTTGCCTTCGGCAAAAACTGCGAGCATCGCTTTTTCGGCCTTGTCGGCAGCTTCGGTCTCGCCTAAGTGCCGCAGCATGAGAAGCCCCGACATTAAGATTGCCGTAGGATTCGCGATACCTTGTCCGGCTATGTCCGGCGCAGAACCATGAACCGCCTCAAAAACCGCCCCTTGTTCGCCAATGTTCGCTCCCGGAGCCAGACCCAGCCCGCCGATCAGGCCTGCGCATAGGTCGGAAAGTATGTCTCCGTAAAGATTCTCCATCACCAGAACGTCAAATTGCTCGGGCCTCATTACCAACTGCATACAGCAATTATCTATGATCTTGTCATCGGCCTCGATATCCGGGAAATCCTTCGCAACATTGTAGAAACATTCGAGAAAAAGGCCGTCTGACAACTTCATTATGTTTGCCTTGTGGACGGCCGTCACCTTCTTGCGGCCGTTATCGCGAGCAAAGTTAAAAGCGTATTTGGCGATCCGAGTTGATGCTTTTTCCGTAATGATTTTAAGGCTTTCGACGACTCCCGGTATAACGATGTGTTCCAGGCCCGAATACAAACCCTCAGTATTTTCACGAACGATCACCAAGTCAAGTTCAGGATATCTGCACGGAACATTGGGTAGGGCCTTCACCGGACGAACGTTTGCATAGAGATCGAGAGCCTTTCGTAGGCCGACGTTCACCGAGGTAAATCCTTTACCGACTGGCGTCATGACCGGCCCTTTAAGAGCGACCTTGTTCTTCTTTATCGAATCGATAGCCGAATCGGGGAGCGTGGCTCCATATTTTTCGAGTGCTTGCGCTCCCAAGATCTGGGTCTCCCATTCGACCGAAAGGCCCGTCGATTCAAGGATTCTCACCGTTGCCGCAACTATCTCAGGCCCGATACCGTCGCCCGGGATCAATGTGATCGTGTGTTTCATATATTCTTTATCAAGTGCTTCTATCTTATAATATTATCTGGCTTTTTATGAGTGTACTCATCATTGGTGCCGGCGTCATCGGCCTAAGTATAGCCCGCGAGCTTCATCGCCGTGGTTTCGACGAAATTACGATCATCGAGCGCGGGCTCGTCGGCCGTGAAGCATCATGGGCGGCGGCGGGAATGCTTGCACCCGGAACTGAGACGCTTGCGACTGATGATCTCTACAGGCTATGCGCCACTTCGAATAGACTCTACACGTCATTTACAGAAGAACTGCTCGACGAAACCGGTGTCGATATTGAACTCAACAATGACGGAACCATTTTCGTCGCCTTGAACGAGGCGGAATCTGAGGCACTCGGCGCTCGATACGACGCGCAATCTAGGATCGGAATTTCAGTCGAACGAATGTCCGCGTCTGAAGCGATACGTGCCGAGCCAAATCTTTCGCCCAACACCGCCGAAGCACTTTATTACCCAGACGACCGCCAAGTTGAAAACCGGAAACTATTGGACGCTCTGGAGCTCTATGCTAGGCAGCATGGCATTTCGATCGTCGAGAATGTCACGGTGACCGGGCTAGCTATGAACGGGGACCGAGTTGTTGGGGCTGCTACCGGCAGCAAAATAGTCCTTTCGGACCTGACAATTCTAGCAACTGGCGCTTGGACGTCCCTCATCAAACTGGGTTCCGAACGGATGCCGGTCGCAGTCAAGCCAATTCGGGGTCAAATGATCGCATTTGAAGGGCTTGCCCGATTGGCGCGGCGGGTCATTTGCAGCAGCCGTGGGTATCTCGTGCCACGTAGGGACGGGCGACTGCTGGCGGGTGCGACGGTCGAGGATGTCGGATTCGATGACGCGATCACCGTCGACGCTTCGAGCTCGTTGCGAATAGCTGCCGAAGAGATAATTCCCGGTTTAAAGGGACAATTGGTGTCGGATCAGTGGTCGGGCCTTCGGCCGTATGAAGATGATGCGTTACCGGTGATCGGCAGCATCAGTGGAATTGACGGTATGATTTTGGCAACCGCGCATTATCGCAATGGAATTCTGTTGGCGCCGATCACGGCTCAGGTCGTTGCCGAGATCGCCGCAGGCAGCCCGCCCGATGCAAGAGTGAAAGCGTTTTCGCCAGATCGGTTTATTCCTTGCGTAAGATCGGCCGCCAAGTAGTCATTTATAATGAAATTATTCTCAATAGCACTTTCAATACTCCTGATCACCGTTATAGCTAGCGGTCAGTCGCGTCGCGTGGCGCCGGGAACGGTGGTCAAATTGCCGAATGCGGAGGCGACGGCAGATGACCGTTCGGTTCGCGAACTATTCAATGATGCCAATTCCTATAGTCGTAGGAAGTTTACGGAGTTCGAGGAAAAGAAGGTTAAGTTCAGTGAAGAGCTGCGGCTTCGGACCGAACAGGAAAAAAAGCAACTGGCTGCAAAATATGCTGCTCTTGCTGAAACCCGCACCGGCCTAGATGCAGACGAAATCTATTACCGGGGCTTGCTCCACTGGATAGCCGAGAATCTGGATGGCACCGCAAAGAGCCTTGCGGAGTACGTTGGAATGCCTGATGCAGCGGCGGATAAATCACAGACCGCGAGGTCGATCCTAGTGGTCATCTACGCAAAGCAGAAGAATTTCGATGACGCTCTTTCCGTCTACGAAGCCTATACCAAAAGTTCCCCGTCGCGGCTTACCGAGACTGCTCGCATGAATAGCGAGATCGCCAAGGCATATCAGTTTGAAAAGAATTTCGCCGATGCCGCCCCGTTTGCTGAACGAGCTTATAAGGCATCTAAGGCACTGATTGCCGACCCGTCATCGATGGCTCGGGGCCTCGACGAACTGCTTGACGCGGGAATGCTCGTCTTTGAATCGTATAGAGACCAGAATAAACAAACCGAAGCCGATGGGGCTCTTTTAGAGATGCGGGCTACCGCCGCTTCCGTAGGTTCACCGAGCTTTTACTACTACGCGGCCGATAAGTTGATCACTTACCAGATAGAAAGCGGACGCAAGTCGCTTGGCCTCGAAACATACCTATCAACCTTGATCGACATCGGCAAAACTTTTCGATCGAAGGAGATGGCTACCGATCTCCAAACGCGAGTTCGGACCCGCGAAAAGCATTATAAGATGATGGGTGAACCAACACCCGAACTTCTCGGCATCGATAAATGGTTTCCGGGAGATCGTTCGACGCTCGCTTCAATGCGTGGAAAAGTGATACTTTTGGATTTTTGGGCAACATGGTGCGGACCTTGCTTTGATGCGTTTCCGCATCTTTCTGAGTGGCATCAGGATTTTCGGGACCAAGGACTCGTGATTCTTGGTGTTACTCGATATTACGGCAGAGCTGAGGGTTTTTCGGTCGACGAACCGAATGAGATAGAATTCTTAAAACGCTTTCGGACCAAGTACAAGTTGCCCTACGACTTCCTTGTAGCCAATAGTCAGCAGGCTCAGATCCAGTACGGTGCGACGGCGCTGCCGACCGCGGTATTGATCGACCGAAAGGGTGTTGTAAGATATCTCGAGACTGGATCGAGTCCGAGTCGTTTAGAAGATATGCGGGCGATGGTGCTAAAACTCCTTGCCGAAGAATAAGCAAATGAAAGAGATCGGTGTTCGAACCCGAAGAACCAAGACCCAGACCTTTTACGATCGCATTGCCGATGTTCATAATTTTGCGCTTAAGATAAACGGCTATCGGAAGTCAGTTGCAAACTTTTTCCGCCAGCTTGACCTCAACCTTGACGAGAATTCAATGGTCTTGGATGCTGGAAGCGGCACGGGAATCGTTACCCTTGGGTTTCTAGATTCCGGATTGAAGGTCGGCACGACTGTAGCTTTTGACCTCTCGCACAAATCCCTGAAAGTAGGAGCCGAGGAGATACAAAAAGATAAAAAGAATCGAAAGGCAAAAGTTGCGGCAATACAGGGCAACGTACTCTCTCTTCCCTTCTCAGACGAATCCTTCGATCTAGTAATATCCTGCGGTGTTCTCGAGTACGTTCCGCTGGAGCAGGGCCTTAAGGAGCTTTCGCGCGTCTTGAAAAGAACCGGAAAGCTCGTCTTCATCCCCGTAAAGCCATCGTTCGTCGGCTCGGTCCTCGAATTTTTTTATAAATTTAAGATCCATCCGCTCGAGAATGTACGGAAGACTTCACAGAAATACTTTAAGATCGTCGGCGATCACAACTTTCCTTTCAATGAACCGATAAGCTGGTCAAAGACGGTTTTCCTTCTCGAGAAGAAATAACCTAGCCAGATTAACTGGTTTCGATCGATGGCATCCAGTATCAATACTCGTCTGATCATCGCCCATCGGGGAGCTAGTGCACTTGCGGCGGAGAACACCTTCGCAGCTTTCGAAAGGGTGATACAAAGTAAATGAAAAAGGCCGCGCAAAGCGGCCTCCCTGTTGCTATCTGGACTGTCGATAATCCGCGATGGGTCGCCAGAGCCATCGGTCTCGGAAATTCAGCAGTTATCACTAACGACGTAAGTCATTTGATAAAGATGCGAGAGGATCTTCTGAAATAGTACGCCCG
>JBBQTV010000194.1:0-7373 GCA_038212935.1 Pyrinomonadales bacterium
CAACCCGAGATCATTCCAGGCGTCTGCGACCCTTGAGCAGCGACTGACGGAAGACATCGTGTTCTCGGTGGGCTACATTCGCAATTCGACGTGGAACCTTCAGCGTCGTCTGAACCGAAACCTTTTCCCGCCGACGATCGATGCGACCGGCATGCCGATCTTTCCGGACGAACGCCCGATCCCTGATGTTGACTGGCTCTCGATCAACGAATCGAGTGCGCATTCGACCTATGACGGGATGACCTTGACCCTGACGCGTCGGTTTGCGGACCGCTTTCAGTTCCAGGCGAACTACACGCTGGCACGCAGCGTGGACGACGATTCTAACGAACGGAACTTCTCGCAGGAGCCTGCTCTGAACCCGTTCGACCTAACGATGGACGCCGGTTATTCGAAGCAGGACGTCCGCCACAATTTCAACGTCAGCGGGCTGGTCGATCTCGGCTACGGATTTACGCTCTCCAGCGTTCTGATCACGCGGTCGGGCTTTCCGTACACGCCGGTGATCGGCTTTGACATCCAGAACGACGGCAATGATGACAACGACCGAGCGATCGTAAACGGCCGCGTGGTTGACCGCAATTCGTTCCGTCAACCGAAGTTCTTCAACCTCGATCTGCGATTGTTGAAGGATTTCCGCTTCGGTGAAACAAAGCGGCTGGACCTTTCTGCCGAGGTGTTCAACGTAACCAAGGCTTCCAACAGGAACTTTGGCAACGATGCGATCAGCTTCTTCGGTGAACCGCTTCCCGACGGGTCGCCCTCCGAAGCAAATGCAGGCGTTCCGCTTTTCGCACCTTCGACCGCAAGGTTCGGCGGCCCGCGACAGCTTCAACTCGGCATCCGTTTTGTCTTCTAAACTAAGGTTTGGAAGCTTTCTTGACCGGTTTAGGGGCGGCGATCATCCGCCTCTAAACCTTTTCGATTTTTGGGTGATAATTCTAATGAAGAAAACATTCGCAAACTTCGGCGGGCCGGCCGCCATTCTGATGGTGCTTTTCATATCGGCCGCAGGTTATGGCCAGGCGTGGGTGCATCCGTTCGACTTTCCGCAAACGAAAAGCTGCCCGCAAGAGGTTGTTGCCGTCATTGAGATCCCGGCGGGAGGTTACATCAAGTACGAACTCGACAAAGCGACGGGGCACGTTGTGGTCGACCGGTTCCAATCGGTTCCGATGGTTTATCCGGCAAATTACGGCGTCATTACGCAGACTCTAGCGGGCGACGGCGATAATCTGGATGTGCTCGTCTATACGCGGACGCCGATCCAAGCCGGAGCGATCATTTCCGTACGTCCCATCGGCATTCTGAAGATGATCGACGGCGGGGAAGAGGACGACAAAGTGATCGCGGTGCCGACGGAGGCGGTGGATCCGACGTATGCAGCGATAAAAAACGTCGAAGATCTGCCGGCGATAGAACGCGAGCGGCTGGAATTCTTTTTCCGCACCTATAAAACACTCCCGCAGGGCCGTAAAAAGGTCGAACTACGCGGCATTCTTTCTGCTGAAACGGCGAGAGCTATGATCCGAACGGCAGTAGTCAGTTACGCGAAGTCGAAAGGCATTGGATCAGTCCCGTGCAAAGGAAAGTAGGACCGATCGAAAGCTCGGACGACCAATACTGCCTTTAGTCCGAGGCATTTTCTTTTCACTTGCGGTGTCAAGTAGAGCGATCTTAATCAGGACAGCCTCCGTCCTAAACAAGATAGAGGCCGTCCTAAATTGCCCGACGGTTAGCTGCTGACCGCAAAGGTTTTCGCGTAATCCTCTACCAGTCTCCTGAACTTGTCCGAAGCTTGTTTGTCGGCGGTCATCTTCATCATGTTGCGCATCGAGACCTCGGTGAGAGCTTTCATATTTCGACGAACGCTTTCCTCGAGGTTTTGCTTGGAATCCTTGCTGACCTGAGCCCCAACCGCGGTCTTTATCTCGTCCCATTTCGCCGTCAGCTGCGGGCGTCGGGCGTCGAACGCCTTCTGCGCCTCATCTATCCCGGCGGAGGTCGGATTTGCGTCGATCTTCGCGACGATCTCTTGCGTTGTGCCGTCAAGCTCGCCGATAAAGGCGTTGACCTCGGCGTCCTTACTGAAGCCGACAGTGAAGATCGCGAGCGATAACAAAAGCATTAGTGATACGTTTTTCATTTTTATGGTCTCCTGGTTGTATTATTGAATTATGAACCCGTGGAGAAAGACGTAAGCTGTTGGGATAAGAGGACATTTTGTATGGACCATTCGGAAGAATTTCTGGCGATCGTTAAGGACGCCAAAAGCAGGATCGGCGAGATCACGGTTGACGAAGCTATCGAACGCACCGAAAGCGGCGCGGCCCTGATAGACGTACGCGAGGACGACGAATGGAAGCGGGGCCACGCGAAAGGTGCCGTCCACCTCGGCCGCGGTGTCATCGAGCGTGATATCGTCGGCAAATTTCCCGATAAAGACACCGAACTTATCCTGTATTGCGGCGGCGGCTATCGATCCGCTCTGGCGGCGGACATGCTCCAGAAGATGGGGTACACGAATGTTTTCTCGATGGACGGCGGATGGAAGGCGTGGAACGACGCCGGAGCGGCGACGGACGGGGAGATTCCGTTTTAATGAGCGAGACACCAGAAACCATCGAAGAACGCCGGGCGCGAACGCGTGCATTGCAGGCGGAATTTGCGGCTCGCGGCGATTCGCTCGGATGGTTTGACGCGCTCTATAAAGAAGCGGCCGGCGACAACGAAAAGATCCCGTGGGCGGACCTCGAACCGAACAGATATCTGCAGACTTTCGCCGAAAAAGTTCAGCTTACGGGAAACGGCCGAACGGCTTTGGTCGTCGGCTGCGGGTTGGGTGACGATGCGGGCTATTTGCATGGTCTTGGGTTCAAGGTTACGGGTTTCGACATCTCGCCGACGGCTATCGACTGGGCAAAGCGGCTTCACGCGGAGACAGATATACGCTTTGAGGTGATGGATCTCTTTGAGCCGTTTCGCGACTGGGTTGGTGCTTTCGACTTTGTGCTCGAAGTTTACACTATACAGCCGCTGCCGCTGACGATGAGGGAACAGACCATCGATGCGGTAGCGTCTTTCGTTGCACCGGACGGCGAACTTCTGGTAGTTACTCGCGGCCGCGAGGACGACGAAGAGCCCGACGAATTGCCATGGCCGATGTCGCGGCGGGAGCTAAGCAGGTTTGAAACCCACGGCCTCCGGCAAACGCATTTTGAGACGATGCCCGGAGAAGAGGATGAGCCTGAGAGGTTCGTTGCGGTATATAAGAGTTTAGAAAAATGAAGATCAATATTGCATTTTTACTTATCGCGTTGTCGATCGCATTGGCCGGATGTTCGGCTGATGAAGGCCCGGCAAATACCGCAAAGGGTGAGCCGCCCGAGCCAGTGAAAGTTACCGTTTCGCAAGTTTCTGCCGCAGATGCGGCAGAAAAGATCGCGGCGGGAGAGGTTCAGTTTGTTGATGTTCGAACGCCCGCAGAATATTCGGCCGGCCACGCAAAGGGAGCCATAAACATTCCTCTCGGATCGCTTATGGACGAATATTCGAAGATATCTAAAGACAAACCGGTGTATTTGATCTGCGAATCAGGAAGGCGTTCGACCGAGGCCGGGATCTTTCTTCAGGCAAACGGCTACACCGATGTCCACAGCATCATCGGCGGAACTCCGGCGTGGAAAGCAGACGGCCGGCCAATCCAGGAGCAATAAAGTATTAGAAGTGTAACGTTTTTTATGACAGACAATAGTAAAAAGGCCCGAATTGAAACGGACTCGATGGGAGAGATAGAGGTTGCGGCGGACGCGTATTGGGGCGCGCAGACGCAGCGTTCGTTGAAGCACTTCAACATTGGATTCGATGTGATGCCGCGTGAAGTTATCAGGGCACTTGGCATTCTGAAAAAAGCGGCGGCTATCGTTAATTTTGATCTCGGCAAATTGCCCGAGGATAAAATGAAGCTGATCAGCCAGGCAGCTGATGAGGTGATCGACGGGAAATTGGACGCACATTTTCCTCTCCGTGTCTGGCAGACGGGTTCGGGCACGCAAACGAACATGAATGCCAACGAGGTGATCTCGAACCGGGCGATCGAGATAGCGGGCGGCGAGATGGGCTCGAAATCGCCGGTGCATCCGAATGATGATGTGAACAAATCGCAATCCTCGAATGATACATTTCCGACAGCAATGTACATCGCGGCAGCCGAGCGTCTAACCGCCTTGATACCGGAAGTGCGGGGAGTGAGTGAGGCCATTAAGGCAAAAGCGAAAGAATTTGAGGGCGTGGTAAAGATCGGGCGGACGCATCTGCAAGACGCGACGCCGGTGACGGTCTCGCAGGAATTCAACGGTTGGGCGAACTTGATAGATCGCGACATCGAAAGGCTTGAGATGGTGCTGCCCGGCCTGATGGATCTGGCGATCGGCGGAACTGCGGTGGGCACTGGGCTGAACGCGCATCCCGAGTTTGCCGAGCGGGCTGCAGCAAAGATCGCCGAGCTGACCGGCCTGCCGTTCAGATCGCACCCGGATAAGTTTGCGGCGCTTTCCGCTCACGACGAGGTTGTCTTCGCCTCAGGCGCGCTCAAGACACTTGCGGGCAGCCTAATGAAGATCGCGAACGACATCCGGTGGCTCGCCTCCGGCCCGCGTTGCGGGATAGGCGAATTGACCTTGCCGGAGAACGAACCGGGTTCGTCGATCATGCCGGGTAAGGTGAATCCGACGCAATCAGAAGCAATGACGATGGTGGCCGTGCAGGTATTTGGCAACGATGCGGCGATCGGGTTTGCCGGCTCTCAGGGAAACTTTGAGCTGAACGTTTTCAAACCCGTGATGATCCATAATTTCCTGCACTCGGTGCGGCTTATTCACGATGCCTGCCACGGTTTTGTCGATTACTGCATCGCCGGTATCGAATTGAACCGTGAACAGATCGACAAATATCTGAACGATTCGTTGATGCTCGTGACCGCGCTCAATCAGCACATCGGCTATGACAACGCGGCCAAGATCGCAAAGCACGCGCACAAAAGCGGCGGTACGCTCCGCGAAACGGCGATCGAGCTGGGCATTTTGGATGGGGAAAAGTTTGACGAATTAGTCAAACCGGAGGAAATGACGCGGCCTTAGTTCGTAGCTTATCGCAGTTCTATATCGGGTCGGTTATCTTATTGATACCGGCTCGTTTTCGTAAAGCCGATCCCAGATGGTCTCTTTTAGAAAAGAATTCACATCGTCTTGATCGTCGCGGTCAACGGCCGTGAGTTCTTCGAACTCCTCGGGTGAGATGGTGCCGTGCATGATCGCATCGGCAAGCTGATTTCTGAAATCGCGTTTCCGCGTCGGAAATTCAGGATCGTTTATAAACCGATGGATCTCGTCCCAATCGGTCTCAACACCTGCAACGAATTCGGTCTCAAGTATCTTTTTTAGGATCTTCTTTTCGCTCATTTATTTGGGTTATTGTATCAAGGTTTCGGTTCGGGGAACATTGTGTGGACGTTCCAATTTCCCTTGTCGTCTTTCTTAAAAACGGCCCGGATGGTGCCATCCGTGAAATCGGTCGGTCCGCTGCCCGCCGGATTCTTAACCGAACCTTGCCGCGTGACGCCTGCCACCTTATCTTTGTAATCTTTCCCGAGCGCGTCTTCCAGCTTCGTGGTCTTCACAGCAAAGGTCTTACTTGCGGACTTCTCGGCTTCCTCTAGTTCCTTTTTATAATCTTGGCCTGCCCGGATGGCTTCCTCGGCTTTGACGAGTGCCGCCTTGTCTTTGAATTTGGTAGCGTGGCGTCCGGCGAGATGTTCGGCAGGCGTGCCGTCTGCCTTTTTGTTATAGCCGTCATCCTTCGTTCCCGTGACGGGGTCAAATCCTTTGACCGCTCGGTCCTCAAGTTGTTGCTGCGTTATCGCTTCGCCATGACGCTGGACGGCATGGCCGTTCTGCGCGATCTCGTCGTATTTCTTGGCGACCCGCTCCGTCTCCTTATCGGCAGCCGCCTTTAGCGGACATGGCTGGACGGCCTTGGCTTGCGCCGCTTGCTGTGCGGCCTCTGCAGCTTGTTTCGCCGCCTCTTTCGCGGCTTTCTTCTTGGCTCGTTGACGTTTGTTGGGCATTTTACTTCTTAGTCTCCGTCTCTTTCTTCGGCGGATTCTGCCATGCCGCTTCGTCGTATTCGTCGGCTGCTTTTTCCCACACCTCATCCGGCACTGCAGGTGACCAAAGCTTTTCGAACTTTGCATCTGCGTCAATGGTTTCGTCCTTAAGCACGGCATTGATCTCCGGCTGCGTATCGAAATTCGGGGCTACCTCGAACATTATCGCAACAAAAGCGGATTGATCTTTCGACTTTTCAAATCCATAGCCCTCTGCTTTTTTAATGCCGATACGAGCCATGTTGCCTAGCTGGTCGTCGTCGTATTCGGTGACGATCTCGGGATCTGCCTCTTTTCTGTGCGCGACCAGATGCTCGATGAAGGTGTCCTCGTCGCCGCGGATGAATTTCTCGATCTGATCGTTCCTTATTACAAGCACATACACCTCCCGGATCACTAGCCGCCAATGATGACCGTCATTTCACCTTTTGCGACCTTGTTTGGCGGGCCGATGGCCTCCAAGATCGTGTCACCCATTCGCGACGCCGGAAGGTTATTGATCAACACGGTCGCGGAGCCGTCTATCACCAACCCCGGGCCATGCGGCGGCACGGGTAGAGGAGTGACACACGCGTGGATGTCGGCGCCGCCGGAAGCCGCCGATATCGCACTGGACATTGAGGCTAAAGCTGCGGCCTTAGCAGCTTCTTCTGCAAGCTTGGCAGCCGGGGCACCGGGTGTTCCCATCGCTGCCGTCGAAGCGGCAACAGCAGTCTGGATCGCAGTGTCGGCAACTGTTTTCGCAGCTTGGAGTGCGGCGACGGCAGCGAGCGGCATACCGCGCCACGCAGGCAAGAACCCGATCAAAACATTCAAACTGCCAGGCCCGGGCGTCAGCACAGGCGGAAGCGGGTGGATGACATTATCTGTAATTCGAGCTGCAGGTCCTGTCGGCATAACTCTCTATTTATTAACGGCGGTCTTCAGTCGGCCGTTCTCCAGCGTAAAGGTCACAATGCTCTGATCCTTCTGATCTTCAGCAAAAAAGGCATCGATGTTGCCGAAAAAGGTCTCTAGCTCCTTAGCCGTGCACGTCGGCAGGAACTCATTCATGACACGCGGGTCGTAAAAGCGAAAGATCATCGGGTCGCCGGCCTCATTTCGCACGGTCAGAAGCTTTCGCAAATGGAGCCGCATTTCCTTTAGCGAACGGCGGCTATGTATGAATATCCCCCAATGCTTTCCGAAAGATTCGGTAAGCAGCCATTCG
>JBBQTV010000195.1:0-7355 GCA_038212935.1 Pyrinomonadales bacterium
CGGTGCGGGCATTTACGCTCAGTCGAGCGCGTTGCTGTCGGATTCGCTCGACAATCTTGGGGATGCAATGACTTACGGACTTAGTCTTTACGTTGTTTATAAGTCGTCTCAAGCGAAGGCACAGGTCGCATTGTTCAAAGGTGGTTTGATTCTGCTCGCGGCGCTCGTCGTTCTTGGTCAGGTGATCTACAAACTGATCGTTCCGACGGTTCCGATCTTCGAAATAATGGGCGTGGTTAGCGTGCTCGCTCTTGTAGGGAATTCGATCTGCCTCTATCTGCTTACGCGGCATAAGACGGATGACGTGAATATGAGTTCGGTGTGGGAATGTTCGCGTAATGATATTGCGTCGAATGTCTCGGTCTTTGTTGCGGCGGGTGCGGTTTGGTTTACGCAATCCGGCTGGCCTGACATTCTCATAGCCCTTGCTTTGGTTGTGCTTTTTCTACGTTCGGCTTTCCGCGTCTTTTCAAACGCAAACCGCGAACTTAGAACCGCCTAATAACCTGTTTCATATCCATTGGACGGCTTGTTTAGTCGAATGTAACGCTCAAACTTGATTTTGCTAGTCCAAGCAAGATCAACCAAACCAGTTTTTTGCTCAAGCGTGTTGCAATATACGGCTTAAAGTCAGTCTATGTCGCCAACTGGTCGAGAAATACGGAAAAACGAGAACCTCGATCAGTGTTTTCCGCGACTAGTTTACCCCCGTGCTGGTTGACAATTTTATGAGCAATAGACAAACCGAGTCCAATGCCCTTGTCTTTGGTCGTAAAGAACGGGTCGAAGATTTTTGAAAGATTCTTCGGTTCGATACCGGAGCCGGTGTCTTCAATCTCCAGCAAACACTTACCGTCGCTCTTAAGCGTTCGAAAGGTTAATGTTTTATCGATTCCGTTTGCATCGGCTTGAGCCATCGCCTGGAGCGCATTGATTGCCAGATTCAGCAACACTTGTTTGATTTGCTCGGCATCGGCGTGGATACGAGGCATCTCTTTCCGAAAGTCCTTTACAATCGCGACTGATTGAGTCGCTGCCTGGTTTTGAATTAGGGCGATTACCGACTCCACAATCGCATTTGGTTCTATGATGGCTTTGGTCGGTTGAGCCGGTCTCGCAAATCGCAAGAATTCGCCAACGAGCTTGTCTAGCCTGTCCACCTCTTTTTTCGCTAGATGGGCGAACTCCCGTCGAGGACTCTTCTCTTCAAGCTCGTCCTCCATTATTTCAATAGCCCCTCTAATTGATGCGAGCGGATTGCGCACCTCGTGTACGATCCCAGCTGACAGTTCTCCGAGTGATGTAAGCTTTTCCGCCTGTAGCAGCTGCTGAAACGTTGACTGTAATTCGTCGAAAGCCTGACGTTTCTGTTCGGCGTTTCGTTCGGCACGCTCCCGCGCAGTTCGTAGCCGATCTCCCAACGCCCCCATCACCCCTCCTACAAGATTGAAGATGACCATCTCTGCGTATTGATTGATCGAATAATCAAAGTGTCCGTGTTGCCAGTGCAGATATACGTGCGGAGAATAAATGATGGTTGTGAACAACGATGTTGCCAGCCCTCCCTTGAATCCGAAAAGCAAGGCGGCCGCGATGATCGGTATGTAGTAAAGCCGCTGATAGATCTCGTGCCAGACAATTTGGTCCGTCGGTGTGAGGAAATGTAGGACCGTGATGAGAACGATTGTAATTCCGATCGCGATCCAAACGTACAATCGGTTACGTGTAGAAATGATGTTAAAGGATTCTGTGTCCATATCACTCCAACCCGTATTTTTGCATTCGATAAATAAGAGCGCTCCGCGTAATACCTAAATACCTCGAAGTCTGTGACTGGTTGCCGCTGTGTCGCTCCAGTGACGCTCGGATGATCTCGCTCTCCATGTCATCCAGATTTATTGGGTCGGCAGGTAGGCCAAACCAAAGGTCACCGCTTACGGGCGCAGGAGTTTTAACATTCGCCGGAACGTCTTCAATCGTAAGAACATCTCCGTCCGAAAGTACCACCATACGCTCGACAAGATTTTCGAGCTCGCGAACATTCCCCATCCACGGATAATCGAAGAACGCCCTAAATACCTCACGGCCAACTTTCGGCGGCCTGTAGCCATGCTTTGTTGCCGTTCTATTCACGAAATACTCGGTCAAAACAGGGATATCCTCACGGCGCTCGCGAAGAGGAGGAATCGTAATTGGCACAACCGCGAGTCGATAATATAGATCCTCGCGAAATACATTTTCCTTAATAAGGTCCAACAGATTTTCGTTTGTCGCGGCGATGATCCGGACGTCGATCTTACGCGTGTTGTTCTCGCCGAGGCGCGTCACTTCCTGTTCTAGAAGTACACGAAGCAATCTTGTCTGCGATTGCAGAGACATGGAGCCGATTTCGTCGAGAAACAGGGTTCCACCATTGGCTTCTTCAAACTTGCCCTTCGAGTCTGCGACAGCCCCTGTAAAGGCGCCCCTCTTGTATCCGAAAAGTTCGGCTTCGATTAGGGTTTCAGGGATCGCCGCACAGTTGATCGCCACGAATGGGCGACTTTTCCTGGATCCTGAATAATGAATCCCTTTCGCGACCAACTCCTTGCCGGTGCCCGACTCGCCTTCAATCAGCACGGTGACGCTATTTTTCGAAACGCGTTCAACCAGATCGTAGACGGCGAGCATTTTTTCGGATTTTCCGACTACATTATCGATCCTAAACTCTTCGTGAATCTGACGGCGAAGACGCCGATTTTCAGCTAGCGCACTTCCATATTTCAGGGCCTTTTCAATTGTGAGAAGAATCTCTTCGCGGTTGAACGGTTTTGTAATGAAATCAAATGCTCCAGCTCTCATCGCTTCCACCGCAATTTCGACGTCGCCGAATGCGGTGATAACGATGATCGGGATCTCGCTGTTAATCGCCGTTGCTTGGCTCACCATCTGCGAGCCGCTCAGCTTCGGCATCCGCCAGTCCGTGATCACGCAGTCAAACTCTTCCGCAGAGAATTTCTGAAGGGCCTCGCCGCCATCCGCTTCGCTTGTCACTTCGTAACCGGCCTCCGCCAGTTGGAACTCAAGAACGCGACGCACGGAGTCGTCATCATCGACCAGCAACAGCCTTGCCTTTCGTGTTGGAACCGGTCCGCTCATTTGATCTCGAATGTCAGGGTTGTCCACTTGGACTCGTAGTTAAGATCGGGATCGTCGAGTTTCATCATGTTTATGAACTTGACGTACCATTTGCCAACGCCGTCGAGCCGCACCCGTACCATTCCCTTCTCGTCACTCCGAAGTTCCGGCGATGATACCAGCTTGCCCATAGTCTCGCGTCCGGCGAGCACGACCTGATTGGCTAAGGGCTTACCGTCCCTCAAGCACAGGATGTCGATCGAGCCGCCCTTCTTCAAACTGTAGGGATTTTGCTGCGGGACGAGTTCGACCGGATACCCGAGGACCGTTTTGTAATCATCACTTCTCGTTTTGCCAACTTGCAGGATCGCCTTGACGTGCTTGGCGTATCGCTCTTTCGCATCCTTTCCCAGTTCGCCGGTTTTCCGGCGTTCTTCTAGGGTGTCGGGCAGCCCGTCTTCCTTCAAATATTCGTTGAACTCCTCGGCCTTTAGTGAGATCTCCCGGGTCTTAGTTGAGAGTCCAACAACGTAGGTTCCGGCAGAGCCTGTCCTTAAATTCATGTACGCTGTGGTTTCATCTTTGGTGAAATCTGCCTCCAGTGGATGCGTACGTTTGCCCCCCGAAACTACGCTGACATCGTTCAACCGGGCGAAAGAAACCGCACCCTCGCTGGCCTGGAAGGTCCCGTTCATCACCTTGACAGTGAACTTTGCGTTAGGCTCCAGGAAGAAGCTGTCTGATTTAAGAAAAAGATCGTGCCCAAGAACCGACACGACCAGCAGCAACGATGTTGTTAGAGCAAGAGTTATTCGTTTTCTCATAATGGTTCTCCCTATCTGATCTCGAAGGTCAGTGTCGCCCATTTCGATTCGTAATTAAGCTTCGGGTCGTCAACTTTCACCATATTAATGAATTTCGCATACCATTTGCCCGGGCGGTCCAGATTAATTTTGATGATACCCTTTTCATCACTCCGCACGCTTCTTTCGGTAGCCAGTTTTCCTTTCGATTCGTTCCCGGTCAGGACCGTCTGCCCGATTAGTGGTTTTCCGTCTTTTAGACAGGCGATCTCGATCGTGCTGCCGACCTTCAATTTATATGGGTTAGCCTGCGGGATCATCTCCACCGCATAGCCTAAATTAGTGGCATAATTGGCCGTTTGTTTTCCGCCGGCTTGGATGATGGTTTTTACATACTTTGAATATCGGTACTTGCCATCGATCTCCAACTCTTTATCGCGTTTTCTGTCCTCCAGGATATCGGGGATTCCTTCCAAAGTTAGGTACTCGTTGAACTCGCTCGCCGGCAACGAATTCTCGCGCCAGGCAGTCGATAGACCTACTACATAGTTACCGGATTCCGAAGGAGTAAAATTCAGGAAGGCCGTAGTATCGTTCTTTGTAAAGTCAGCCTCTTTCGGGTTGATTCGAACACCGGAAGGCGAAACTATGCTCACGTCTGTCAGGCGGGCGAAGCTCACAGCGCCTTCGCTCTCCTTAAAGGTGCCGTTCATAATGCTGATGGAAACCTTCTGGTTGATCTTGGCAAAAAAACTGTCTGGCTTTAGGAACAGATCGTGGGCAAAGGCCGAAATGAAACCCATAAGACTCAACATACCTGCGGCGAATATTCATTTTTTCATTTTATTTATCTCCACACAAATTCTTAGTATTAACATCGAACAAAGTTTTCACTCCCAAAGGCTCGGCGGTCAATTTCGAGTGGCTCAGTGCCGGTTTGTTGCCTCCGTTTTTCATCGCCCTGAAAGGTCTAAACTCCGCAAACGCAATGCGTTGACAATAACGGAAACCGAGCTGAACGTCATCGCGGCACTTGCGATCATAGGACTCAATAACAATCCGAAAACTGGAAATAAGACGCCGGCGGCGATGGGGACACCGACAAGGTTGTAGATGAACGCGAAGAACAGGTTTTGCCGGATGTTCTTCATCGTCGCTTCGCTTAGTTTTTTCGCCCGGAGGATGCCGCGAAGATCGCCTTTAAGAAGTGTAATATCGGCGGATTCCATTGCCACGTCGGTTCCGGTTCCCATTGCGATTCCCACTTGAGCCTGAGCGAGAGCGGGGGCGTCGTTTACGCCGTCACCGGCCATCGCGACCATCTTACCCTGCGACTGTAGTTCTTTGATCTTTTGCGCCTTTTGTTCTGGCAGAACGTCGGCGAAGACTTTATCGATACCTAGCTTTTTAGCTACGGCGTCGGCCGTGATCGCATTGTCGCCCGTCATCATGACGACTTCGATGTTCTGCTTGTGCAGTTCGCTGATCGCCTCTTTGGCCGATTCTTTTATGGTGTCAGCCACACCGACAAGACCTGCCGCCTGACCGTCTACGGCGACAAACATCACGGTTTGACCTTCTTTGCGAAGCTCATCGGCTTTACCGTCTTCCGGGAAATCGATCCCGTTTTCTGTCATCAGTTTTGCGTTGCCAAGCAAAATCCTCTTGCCGTCGATTGTTCCGGTGATACCTTTGCCCGTTATGGATTCAAAATCCTCGACCTTTGCCAATTCGATGTTTCGATCCTTAGCTCCCTTGATGATTGCTTCGGCCAGCGGATGCTCACTCGACTTTTCAAGACTGGCGGCGAGTCGCAATAATTCGTCGTCCGTGATTGTTAGTCCGAAATCCGTAAATACACTTTGCAGCTGCGGCTTACCTTCGGTCAACGTTCCTGTCTTATCGACCACAATTGTATCGACCTTTTCCAGAATCTCGAGAGCCTCCGCTTTCTTAACCAATACGCCATGGCGGGCGCCGTGTCCCGTACCGACCATGATCGACATCGGCGTCGCAAGTCCCAGGGCACACGGGCAGGCAATGATAAGTACTGAGACGGCCGCGACCATTGCGTAAGCAAAACTGCCAAAGATAAGCCAAACGACGAAGGCGACAATCGCCACAACAATGACCGCAGGAACGAAATAGCCCGAAACAATATCCACGAGGCGCTGGATCGGCGCACGCGAACGCTGAGCCTCGCCAACCATCCGGACGATCTGAGCCAGAAGCGTGTCACTGCCGACTTTCTCCGCTTTCATTACGAAACCGCGTCGTCCGTTGATCGTCCCACCTATGACCTTGTCTCCGCTCGTCTTCTCTACCGGGATCGACTCCCCGGTCACCATCGATTCGTCAACCGAAGTGTCGCCTTCCAAGATAGAACCGTCGGTCGGAATTTTTTCGTTCGCCTTAACTCTTAAACTCGCTCCGATCTGCACGTCCTTGAGCGCGATTTCGGCCTCAGTGCCGTCATCATAGACGACAATCGCTGTCTCGGGAGCGAGTCCGAGCAGTTCTCTGATTGCGCTAGACGTCTGACTTCTCGCTCTCAATTCCAGCACCTGTCCGAGCAAAACGAGGGTTGTAATAACGGCGGCCGCTTCAAAGTATGCGGAGATCAGACCTGTGTGCTCATTTCGCATCGAAGCGGGAAACAGATCTGGAAGAAACAAAGCAAAAAGACTGAAAAGGTAGGCCGCCCCGGTGCCGATGGCAATCAGAGTGAACATATTTGGGCTGACGTTCTTAACTGATTCCCAGGCCCTCTGAAAAAATGGAAACCCGCCCCAAAGGATAACCGGCGTTGCCAAAACAAACTGGATCCACAGGGCAATTTTGGGTGAGATGTATTCGTGATAATTCGGCAACATCTCAGCCATCGCCAGAGCAAAAACTGGAAGCGTGAGCACAGCCGAAATCCAGAACCGCCGCTTCATGTCGATGTATTCCGGGTCGGGACCATCCTCGAGAGTCATAACTCTCGGTTCCAACGCCATGCCGCAAATCGGACAACTGCCCGGGCCGATCTGCACAATCTGCGAGTGCATCGGACAAGTATATTCAACACCTTCTGGAACTTTGGTCTCTTTTTTCGGTGCAAGAAACGTTAGAGGATCTTGTTTGAATTTATTCAAACAGCCTGTCGAGCAGAAATAATATGTTATCTCGTTATGCTTGTACTTCCCGGCGGCGGTGTCCGGACTTACGGTCATTCCGCAAACAGGATCAACAAATTCTCCTTTTGGGGCAGCCGTCATCTCGCCGTGCTGGAAGGTCTCGGTCTTGCCGCTTATTTTTACCGGCACGGACGTCTGCTCTTTGTCAGCAATGAATTTGTTCATACAGCCTTTCGAGCAGAAATAATAGTTTGTTCCGTCGTACTCAAACTTGCCGGCAGCCGATTCAGGCTTAACTGTCATCCCGCAAACCGGA
>JBBQTV010000196.1:0-7328 GCA_038212935.1 Pyrinomonadales bacterium
TAGCAACTCCGCGGCTTTAGCCTCGACCTGAAGGTATGCTGCTTCCGAGAAATCTGTCTTTTGGGCGTCGGCAATCCCGACTGCGGCAATCCCAATAAGGAAAACAGAAATTAATTTAACTTTCATTTAACCCAGAGCCTCCAGATTATGATTAAGCGTCTTCACTTGTTGTTCGATCTCTGTTTTCCGCTCCCGCAGGGCTTCGACCTTTTCGGGCGGAGCTTTTTGGACGAAGTCGGCGTTGGAAAGCTGGCCGTTCAGCCGTTCGTGTTCGGTGTCGAGCTTGGTGATCTGATTGTTCAGCCGTTCGCGTTCCTTGTCGAAGTCGATCAGACCCTCGAGCGGCACCGCGATCTCGGCATTGGCGATGACCGCCTTCGCCGACGCCTTCGGAACATCGAGCGATTCGCCCAAAACTATCTTATCAGCCCGCGCAAGCTTTAAGATCTGCGCCTCATTCGCCGCGAACACGGCCCGGATCTCGGCACCGCCCGCGATGTGCACCGTGAACCGAACGGCCGGCGAAATATTCATCTCACTGCGAATGTTGCGGACCTTTGAGATCACACCGATCAAGCTAGCCATCTCGGCCTCGGCCGCTTCGTCGATGAGCGCCGCGTCGCCGAGCGGAAAGTCCGCCAGCATTATCGTCGCGTCGGCATCTTTGTACGCGGCATTATGAAAGCCGCTGCCCGTGCCCGGAAGTTTTTGCCAAAGCTCCTCGGTCAAATACGGCATGAAGGGATGAAGGAGCCGCAGGGCCTGTTCGAGGATGGAGAGAATATTCGAGCTGGCCGCGATGTCGCCCGCGTTGATCTCATCTTTTTTCAACTCGATATACCAATCGCAAAAATCGTCCCAGAAGAAATGATAGAGCAGCGAGACGGCTGTGTGGAATTCGTACTTCGCGAGCGCGCGGTTGACGTCGATCGCCGTTTTGTTGAGTCGAGAAGTGATCCAGCGATCAGCCAGGTTTGGAGTTCCGCCTTCAGGCGGCGGCGCTCCGTTGTCGAGGCCGGCCCGCTGAAGCGGGAACTCCAAACGTTCATTCCCCACATTCAAAAGGCAAAAACGCATCGCATTCCAGATCTTATTCGCGAAATTACGGTAGCTTTCGACCTTTTCATCACGCCAAGCGAAGTCGGCTCCCGTAGCCGAACCGGCCAGCGTCATTCGCGTAGCGTCTACACCGAACTTCTCAAAAACATCGAGCGGATCTACGCCGTTTGCCTTTGTCTTCGACATCCGCTGGCCATTCTTATCCAACACGGTACCGGTTATAACCACGTCGTCGAAAGGCTTTTTGCCGATGAACTTCATCCCGGTCATCACCATTCTCGATACCCAAAGAAAGATAATGTCGCGGCCCGTAACCAAAACGTCCGTCGGATAAAATGCCTGTAGATCCGGCGGCGTTTCGTCGGTTTCGCCCGACCATCCAAGCGTCGAAAAAGGCCAAAGGGCGGAGGAAAACCACGTGTCCAGTACGTCCGCATCCTGCGTTAGGCCCGTGATACCAGACTTCTCTTCGGCTTCTTCGCGCGAACGGGCGACCGTGACGTTTCCATCGCTGTCGTACCAAGCCGGGATCTGATGTCCCCACCAAAGCTGCCGCGAGATGGTCCAGTCTTTCAAATTCTCGAGCCACGCGGTGTACACCTTACGATGCGGAACCTCCGGAAAAAAACGCGGCAAGCCTTGTTTTTCCATCAGTTCCAGAGCAAGATCGCGCATCTCGTCCATCCTGACGAACCACTGCAGCGACAGGAGCGGCTCGATCACCGTCTTGCATCGCTCACAATGCGGAAGCGTCATCTCGTGGTCCACGATCTTTTCCAGCAGACCGAGCTCTTCGAACCGCTCAATGACCTTTGAGCGTGCTTCATATCGGTCGAGACCAACAAATTCCTCGCCCGCGGCAGCGTTCATTGTCGCGTCGTCATTCATGATCACAAGCTTCTCGAGCCCGTGTCGATCGCCTACCTCCCAGTCGTTTGGATCATGGGCTGGAGTTATCTTCACCGCCCCCGTTCCGAACTCCGATTCAACGTATTCATCGGCAATGATCGGAATCTCGCGGTTCGTCAGCGGCAAGGCGATCTTTTTACCGATGAGATATTTGTACCGGTCGTCGTCCGGATTGACCGCGACAGCAGTATCGCCGAGCATCGTCTCCGGTCGCGTCGTAGCGACGGTGATGTGTTGAAAACCAGATTCGACGGGCCGTTTGCCGTTTGAGGAGACTACGGGATACTGCAGATAATAAAGCTTTCCGTCCTTCGCCTTTTCTTCTTTGACCTCAAGGTCAGACAGAACGGTCTTGTCCTTCGGACACCAATTCACGATGCGTGTGCCGCGATAGATCCAGCCTTCGTCATAAAGGCGAACGAAGACTTCGCGAACGGCGGCGGAAAGGCTTTCTTCCATTGTGAACCGCTCGCGGGACCAATCCACTGAAATACCTTCGCGTCGCATTTGGCGGGTTATCTCGCCGCCATATTTATCCTTCCATTGCCAGACCTTCTCGGTAAACGCCTCGCGGCCAATGTCCTGTGGCGTCTTATGTTCTTCTTTCTTGAGTTGCCGAGTGACCATGAGTTGCGTGGAAATGCCCGCATGATCAACTCCAACAAGAAAAAGCGTTCGGTAGCCCTGCATTCGCTTCCATCGTGTCAGGACGTCCATTATCGTGTGCTGCAGCGCATGGCCCATGTGGAGCGAACCGGTAACGTTCGGCGGCGGAATTACGATAGAGTACTTCTCGGCGTTCGGATCTTGGTTTATTTCAGGCGTAAAGAAGCCGCTCGCTTCCCAGCGCTGATAATGATTCTCTTCGGCCTGTTTGGGGTCGTAAGCTTTGGGGATTTCCATATAGATAAAACCGTAATTCTAAATCAAATCAGGCCGGTTTTCATCTCACGGAAGAAAACCGGCCGATCATTTTCGCAGTTGTTATGACGTTAGGATCGCTCAGACAATTTATCGACGACCTTCTGTACGATCAAATCGATTAACTCCGGCGAAAGGCTGACGGCCTGCTTTCCACTGCCTTTCTCATGTGCAAGATCTGGTGTCGTGACTTCGAGATCCGAAACTTCACCGACCGGAGGTAGTTCAAGCAAGTCTATCTCCTCAAACACGCGCGTGGAAATTGAGGCTGCGATAGTTTGTTGATCGGAGTTAGCCGTCGTGTCAGGCTGAGTTTCCCATGAAACCGGCGGTTCTTCACCTGCCTCGTGCCCTGCCTGAGTCACATATTGGGGTTCACTGATCTCATCTCGCCAAGCGTTCGAACGTTGCTCCGGGCCGGAACCTGGGCCGAGCGGGATCGGGGCTGTGTGCATCTCCTGCCGCGGTTCAGCCCCGCCATCTAGGTCCCCTGCTCTAGCACCATTCAGATCATCCTCCATGGATTCCTGACGATGATTCCCGAGATCTTGCGTTTCGACGAATTGATCGGCCGAACTATCGACATTGTCTCCGCTCGCGTCCTCGGTATCAGCACCGAAGTTCTCAGCGGCCGTGCGCGGTTCCGGCTGACCATATGGAGTTTCAACTTCAAACGTTGAAAACTCTTCCGTTGGCATATCGGACGTTGACTGTGCGTTCGATTGCTCAACAACGCTGAATTCGAGTGTATTCGCGTCTTTCGAGTAACTGGTCTCGATCATCTCATCGTCGAGCCCCTGGTCGTCTATGTCGAATGATCCGATCTCTCCAGGCACCTCAGCCTGAGGCGTCATACTCTGGTCATACAAGGTGTCAATGTCGTCCGGCGACGCTTGTTCTTCGGGAACATCTTCAAGGTCTTCGACCAGATCAGGTGCGACATCCTCAACGGACGAACGCCGCATGTCGATCAGTTCGGTGACCTGCGCTACCAACTGGCGGATCGATTGAAACGGCTTGGTTAGATACGCATTGGCTCCGACACGTGTCGCTTCGGCTTCGTCAAAGGGTTCAAACGAACCTACAAGTAGCACTACTGGAATATCCTCTGTAGCTTTATTGGAACGGACCGATTCGCATATCTGGTAGCCGTTAGCTCCCGGCATGTTAACGTCGGCGAGCACAATGTCGGGCCATTCTTCGCTGATCCGCGCAAGTGCCGAATCGCCGTCGCCCACGGTGATCACGTCTATCCCCTCTTCGGCAAACGTTAGATTGACGACCTTCTGGATCGTGACGGAATCGTCAGCGAGTAATAACTTGCGATTGGACACTCTGTTCTGATGCTCCTTTTGAAGTGTGATGCAGCCTTGAGAGAGAAAACTAACACTTGAATGCATAGCAGTCAAGGATTTACGAATTTCACCCGTTCGAACTGGATTTGGCATAGTTCCGCAGCAAGCCGAATTGCGGAACTCATACTAGACGGATCAGCAATTCCCTTTCCCGCGATGTCGAACGCAGTTCCATGGTCCACCGAGGTTCGAATGAGCGGAAGGCCAAGTGTAACGTTTACGGCCGATCCAAAGGACAATGATTTTACAGCAATGGTTGCTTGATCGTGATAACACGCGATAACTGCGTCAAATTCACCCCGGTACCCGCGAAGGAATATTATGTCCGGGGAAAACGGACCTTCGACGTTGATCTGTTTCACGGTACGGCAGTGTGTGATCGCAGGCACCATTTCGCTAGCTTCTTCGCTGCCAAACATTCCGCCTTCAGAGGCATGTGGATTTAACCCCGCAACCGCGATCCGGACTTTGCGGCCGAGTAGCTCCGAAAGCGTACGAGAAGTGAAATCTATCACTTCCACAATCGACTCATGCTTTACGCGGTCTATCGCTTCCCGTAAAGAAATATGGGTCGAAATCAAAACCACCCGCAGATCACCAGCGAAGAAGCTCATTCGAAATTCCGTTGTTCCTGTAAGTGACGCGAGAAATTCTGTGTGGCCCGGATATTCATATCCTCCAAGGGCGAGCGAGCGTTTATTAATAGGAGCGGTACAGACAGCGTCAATCGTCCCTTCTTTCCAGAGTTCTACTGCCTTTTCGATGTACTGCCCCGCGGCCCGGCCGCATTCGTTTGATTCTTCTCCAAGTGAAACCGAGCGAGAAATGTTTGCGAGATCAACGACGCGAACACCATCCGTTGAATTGCTTTCGTGACGAAATAGACTTATAGGTAAATCAAGCTCTCGTGCTGTCTTCCGTAGAAATTCGAGGTCTCCAATTAGGAGAGGGTCACAGATATCCCGGATCGCGGCGTCGCTGACCGATTTCAAAACGATCTCCGGCCCGATGCCAGCGGCATCACCGATCGTAATACCAATGATCGGTCTATGATCGGAAGTTCTGGCCATGAGACAAATATAGCACGGCGGGCTACGTTGTCGTCGCCTGCCGTGCTAAATCGTAATCGATCGATCAATCAGCTTGTCGTCGAATAAATGTCGGAACGTCAAGGTTCTCCTCGCGATTAGGTTCCGCGGACGAAAACACAGCTCCAGACCCATTCACAACGGCTGGGATCTCGAGAGTCCGCGGTTGCGGTAAGATAGATTGGACCGCACTATCAAATCCTGTTGCGATAACGGTCACGCGGATCTCATCCGCCATATCCTCACGAATAACCGTACCCCATATAATGTCGGCGTTCTCGTCCGCTTCACTTTCGATCATGCCGATCGCATCTTCCATTTCACCAAGCGGCATATTTGAGCTTCCGGTTACGTTAATTAGTGCGGCCTTGGCTCCGGTGATCGAATTCTCTTCGAGCAGTTTGTAATCCAACGCCGCACGCATCGCTTTAGAAGCAGCATCTTCACCGCTTGCGGATCCGATTCCCATCAGAGCCACGCCCCGCCCTCGCATTACGGTGGTCACGTCAGCAAAGTCCAAGTTGATAATGCCGGGCGTTGTTATCAGATCAGTGATTCCGCGTACTGCTTGAAGAAGGATGTCGTCGGCACTGCGGAACGCGTTCACAACACTAATATTTTCCTCGACCTCTCGCAGCTTCGAATTGGGAATCGTGATTATGGTGTCAACGCACCCGCGAAGTTCGGCCAGGCCTTGTTCCGCCTGGGCCATACGCTTACGGCCTTCAACACCAAAGGGTTTGGTGACAACAGCAACGGTCAATGCTCCAAGTTCGATCGCGAGTGAAGCCACGACCGGTGCCGCACCGGTTCCGGTTCCGCCGCCGAGACCCGCAGTGACAAAAACCATGTCCGAGCCTTCCAGCACATCAAGTAGTTTTTCGTGATCTTCTAGGGCGGCTGCTCGGCCGATGTCAGGATTCGAACCGGCACCAAGTCCTCTCGTGGACTTTCCGCCGAGTTGGATCTTTATAGGCGCTTTCGAGGCGTTGAGCGCCTGGAGGTCTGTATTGGCGACAATGAACTCCACTCCCTTGATCCCTTCTTCGATCATCCGGTTCACTGCGTTACCGCCGCCGCCGCCGACACCGATGACCTTGATACGGGCTCCCGTGATCGGCGGCTCATCGATAAACATTTTGATTCCGTTACTACTCATTTCCAATCCTTCCGCAATAAAAACAACCGGCCATTTCGGGCCATACCTACCAAAAATAATGATTAATGGAGCAAAGACGAGATTCTCGATATCAACAATATATTGTGCTGATGGCGTAAGAGCATACAACGCTTTGTGGTAAAAATCCAGTCAGGATGAAGATATTAGCGAAATTTTTCGCGAAAAGTTTCTAACCATGTGGCGACGACATTCGATCCGCGTCCGCCAGATCCGATATCACGCGCTTGCGACCGCAAAGAAGACAGGGCCAGGCCACACGCTACCGCCCAGTCCGGCGTTCCAACATCGTCCGCAAGGCCGCCGAAGTGCGTACGATCGGGAACGCCAAGTCGGGTTGGAGAATCAAAAACCTGCTCGGCGATTTCTACCATGCCCCGTGGGCCAGAACCTCCTCCAGTCAGAACCACACCGCTCGGTATCTGGGCGCGTGCGGCCGCAACCTCATGGGCAACATGTTGAAGTAGTTCTATAGCCCGTGGCTGCATAATGTCACATAGGATCTCCTTAGAAAGCCCACGTGTTTCGTTTCGACCGACAGGCACTATCTCGATAAGTTCCTGACGTTCGTCATCGTCTATTAAAAATGAAGCGACGCAACCATGATCATGCTTGATCTTTGCAGCCTCCTGCATTGAGACACGTAAGCCCATCGCGATATCCTTTGTAAAATGGAGTCCTCCGAAGGGAAAGACCGCCGTATATTGTACGGCTCCGCGACCGAAAATCATCAGGCTCGTTATTTCTGAACCGATGTTTACGATCGCGCAGCCATATTCGCGATCATCATCCGTTAAAGTGCTTTCTGCGGCTGCAAGC
>JBBQTV010000197.1:0-7298 GCA_038212935.1 Pyrinomonadales bacterium
CGCTGTCCTGTTAACCTACGCCGCTTTTTCCGCCGTCGTCCCGTGATTGTCGCTCGCGCTATAAAGCCCGGTATACGCACCTTTCCGCAGGTCGATGCCGTGTTCGACGTATGCCTTGAGCGCCGAGATCATCTGCGACCAACCCATGCAATTCCTGTACGACGCGTCCAGATCGTCCTGCGTTTCCCGCCAGCCCGTCTCGCTTATCCGCACGATCGTGTCGTCGCCCGACGCATCGAATTCCATCCGGATATGCGTGTCGAGTCCCTTCGTCCCTTCCCATCCGAGTTCGATCAGTTCGTTCTTGACCACTGTCTTTACAACGACCGGAAACGCGAACTTCTCGTCACCCGGATTGTCGGCAAACGCCCACTCCACCGTCGTGCCCTCGTCGAGCGGCGCGCTCGCCCCGCCGTTCGTAAAATATCCGCTCAGCTTCTTCGGATCGTAAACCGCGTCAAACACCTCAGCCACCGGCCGCAGGATCTTTGTCTGTACCTTAAATTTTATTTCCATCTCATTACATCAACTCCATATTGTTTTCTTAATTATTAATCAGTAATTCACAAATTAATAATCAGTTTCAATTGAAACGAGCGCTACTATATGTTATGTTTTTATAACATGTCAAGCGCGAAAAAAGATGATCTCGTTTACAAGGCTCTGGCCGACGCCCGGCGGCGCGAGATACTCGACCTTTTGCGTGACGATGCAATGACGACCGGCGACATCTGCCTGCATTTCAAAAAGATCGACCGTTGCACGGTGATGCAGCACCTCGGCGTGCTCGAGAAAGCGGGGCTCGTCATCACACAAAAAAAGGGACGCTTCAAGTGGAATTACCTGAACGCCGTCCCCATCCGCGACATCTACGACCGCTGGATCAACAAATACGCCAACCACTCCGTCGACGTACTAACCAAACTAAGCCGCGATCTCGACCCGGACTGATCCGCGGACGGAAAAGGTAATTGTCGCAGAAAGGGTAATTTGATATGTTCTAGCCTGAGTATGGAGCGATTCTGCTTATTCTTTTTATCTCTATTCATCTGGCTGTCTATGGCAGGCTGCCAGAACGGACAGATGTCGGCGGAACAGAAGTCGTTGGAAACTGCGGCGGTTTTCTCGGCAGTTATTGAAGACAATTTCGCGTCCTCGACAGCTCCCTCATTGACGATCGCCACGAAGTCATTGCATTACCGTGGCGGCACCTATACTGCGTTATTGGGCGAGGACTATCTTGATCGGACGACGCCAGCAGAGCGCGTGGAACTGTTGCAAGAAGTGTATCCCGGCGTCGATGAAGCTATCCTCTATGAATTTCAAAAGGTATTCGCCGTAGAAGTAACGTTTGATACCAGCATTCCTTTGAAAATTGCGCGGCCGTACCGTTTTGTATCCGAACCGGCACCTGATGAGAACGTTGTACGATTCTCACAGGTCGCGTTCGGCCCATCCGGCACCACGGCCTTCGTCTCCCTCGTTTATGACTGTGCCCCATTGTGCTATAGCGAGGACCATTATCTCCTAGAAAAGGTAAATGGCGTCTGGCGCATCCAGAATCGATTTCCCGGCCTCCGATCGTAAAATGCGCCGCCCGAAATTTCTTTCGAACGACGCATTTTGTTTTCGTAAACTGATCCAAACTACATCGGTATTTTCAATTCCTGTCCCGGATAGATCTTGTCCGGGTCGGTCAGGATGTCGCGGTTGTGGTCCCAGATGGCTTTCCATTGGATGCCGTATTCTTTAGCGATCTTCGAAAGGTTGTCGCCTGATTCGACGGTGTGCGTGTGCATTCCGCCGCCGGCAAGAGCTTCAGCGGTTTGGATATTCAGCACAAAATCGCCATCGTTGAATTCCGGGTCGAGGCGTTTGTATTCATCCCAAAGCTGCTGCTTTGCTTCCGCGCTCGGAGCCGAACCGGTGACAATAAGCGTGCCGCCTTCGCCTTCGGTCAATTCATATGTGGTGCCGTTTTGATTGGCAAGGTCGAGAATCGTTTGATATTTTTCCTGTAATGACATCTTAAAATCCTCCCTGGTTATTTACCTTCCTTGAGGTTATTTTGGATGCCGGTGATACCCGATTGCATAATAACCTGAACACACTCAGCATATTTCGCTGCCGGAACTTCGCCGGAAACGGTTACCTTTCCGCCGACAACCGTAACTGAGGCTGTTTCGCAGCCTGCCTTTTTGAGGTTCTCGGTTATCTTACCGGTCAATGCCGGATCAGCAGCGGCAGGCGTGGCAACCGGGATCGGTTTCGTCGTCAAGCTGTTGGTTACTGACGTAATGCCCTCAACGGCACGGGCCGAAGCTTCGGCTTTGTTTTTTACGGTGATGTCCGCAACTTCGCCGGTCAGCGTAGCAACGCCGCCATTGACCGCTGCCGTAACACCTGTCACGCCATCAGCGGCAAGCTTATCTGCGACCGCTTTTTGCAGATCGGCGTCGCTCTTACCGCACGCGGCAATGAACATCACGGCTGCGATGCTTAATATTGTTAGAAATTTAACTCTCATTGTTCCTCCCTGAACTATTCTGTTTAGTTGAAAAGTATTTCGTCCGCCGGGTGATGAATGCCCGCCGCGGTTTAGTTTCCGGACATAGCTTCCCCTAAACTTCAGGAGAATTGATTACAAAACGTTACCGACTATCTTGGTGTATTGGCACAATTATTTCAACTAAAAAAGTTGAAATGAGCCGGATGCTTAAAGGAAGATCTGCTCGTGTATCTGGCTCGCTATCTCGTAGGAATTTAGGTCGGACCGAACGATATAGTGCCAGTCCGCAAGGCAGTATATTCCCTGCCGCTCTTCAAATAATTTCAGGGCTGCCTCGCGATTGCGTGCCAGCGGACGCTCTTTTCTTGATTTCCGTATGTTCTGCCAACAATGATCGAACGTGGATTCGAGCCAGACGGTCGTCAGCCCGTGTTCGCGAATAAGTTCGCGGTTTTCCTCTACGGTCCACGTGCCGCCGCCGAGCGAGAATATGCGGCACTTGGAATCAAGCAAGACCCGTTTCAGCGAATCCGTTTCTATCGCCCGGTATGCTTCGAGCCCATCGTTGTCGATGATCTCAACGATCTTCCGACGCGTCGAACGTTCGATAAAATGGTCCAGATCGATCCGGGTGCTGCGAAGCAGCGACGCCAGATGGCGGGCGACGCTGGACTTACCTACGCCCATAAAGCCTGTCAGTGCAATTCTTACCTTGTCAGCCATGTGATATTAGTCTATCAAACTGACACACCTTACGCCGCAATGTCAAAAAGCACGCCGTTTTGCACGGTCCCAGGGATTACGGTAACATTTCGACGGATGCCGCCTGGTAAATGACTCTCTTAACCACGTTGAACATATGAATAATACGCGACAAATCGTACGGCGAAAGGATCGGCGGGTAAACGAACCGCTCGATATTCTTGTCTTCTGGCGGGGAGGATCCGGCCGGCATGAGGCGTATATTTGCGACGTCAGCGAAGGCGGCTGTTACCTGAATACGGCAGTGAAAGCTGAGATGGATCAACCGATCATTATCGAGATACCAAAAGGCGGCCACGATGGCGGATCGCTTGATTTTCAAGCTTCGATCGTTTCACAAACCCGCACGCATATCGGCTTCGGTGCGAAATTTAGCCCTCTTTCTGAAGAACAGAGAACATTGCTCTCATCCCTCATAGTTAATTCCGGAGACACGGACGACCGTAAGGCTGCAAGGGCTTAAATAAAAGAAGAGAGGCCGGCGTTTTCGGGAAACGCGGCCTCGGATTTCGGAAGGCTTTCCTGTAGGTTAAGCGGAGTTGATAGGCAAAAGGCGGTTTTGTTATTGGTTGGCAAATGCCGGCTGATAGACTTCTCCGCGTATCTACTTCGTCGGCTCGGAAACTTTCTCCTTCTTCGGATCTTTCTTAGAATCTTTTTTGGGTCGAAGGCCCAGTCGTCGTGCGTCACGCTCGATCGCCTTCGGGTCGGTCTTGAGGTAATGCGTTTCTTCCTGGATCAAAAGATTTTCCTCGCGCAGCGCCTCGATCTTTTCTTTCAACTGCTGATTCTGCTGCTCTTCCTTGCTGTATTCGGTATAAGCACGAAAGTTGACCGTCAAAATTATCGCCATCGTTAGTGTGATGACGGCCGCATACGGTGCCCAGCGTGGGATCATTCTTTCCTTTGTTTTGCGGCTGGCTTTCATTTCGAATTCAGGACGCCAGATAAGCACGTCCGGCTTCTAACAGTTTTTCTAGGTCGCCCTTGTCTTCTGATTCGGCGTAGATCCTGACAAGCGGCTCGGTTCCTGACGGCCTCATCAGCATCCAGCTACCGTCACCGAAAAGAAATTTCACGCCGTCCAATCTGTTCACGCTCTCGACCCTGCGTCCGCCGATCTCGGCCGGCTCCATCGCGAGCTTTTCTTTCAACCCTGCGGCGACGTTGGAAGTGAGTCTTACGCCGATCCTTCCGGATTCAAGCTTGCCGATGCGTTTATAAAGATCGTCGAGCTGCTCGGTCAGGCTCGCTCGTCTGACTGCGACCGCTTCGGCGGCCAGCAAACAAGCTATAAGGCCGTCTTTTTCCGGATAATGCCCGCGGATCGAAAGTCCGGCTGACTCTTCGCCGCCTAAGATTATCTCGTCCTTGATTATCAATTCGCCGATGTACTTAAAGCCGACCGGCGTTTCGTAAAGCTTGAGCCCGCGATCTTTGGCTACGCGATCTACCAGGTGCGATGTAGCGACGCTGCGTGCGACGCCCTTCTTCCATTCCCTGCTCTCGGCCAAGTAGTCTGTTAACAATGCGACCAGTTGGTTAGCCGTTATAAAAGAACCGTTCGCATCTATAATGCCGAACCTGTCGCCGTCTCCGTCGGTCGAGAGCCCCAATGTCAATTTCCCGGATGCAACTTTTGCCTTTAGGCCATCGAGATTTTCTTCGGCTGGTTCCGGCGAGATCCCCTCGAATGTTACATCCCGCCAATCGCGAAGCGTTTCGACCTCTAGCCCGTTATCGCGAAGTATCTTATCCAGATAGCCGCGGCCCGTGCCCCACATTGCGTCGTAGGCGTATCTGCCGCCCGCATTTGCTATCGCCGCGAGGTTCACTTTCGAGGCAAGATCCTCTAGGTAAGCGGGACGCGGGTCGTGATCGACCACTTCGCCGCCCGCCGCGGCCGCTGCCTTGGCGTCGGCCTCAACTCCAACCTCGATCTGCTTCGTTACTTCCGGCATTGCCGGTGCTCCGTCCGCGGTCGAAAACTTGATGCCTTGATATTCCGGCGGATTGTGCGAAGCGGTAAAGTTCATCGCCCCGACAGCCTTCAGGTTCCGGATCGCATGCGAAACGGTCGGCGTCGGCGTCGGCCCGGTGCACTTAAGCACCTTAAACCCTTTTTCAGCCGCGATCTCGGCAGCCAGTGCAGCGAAGGTCTCGCCCATGAACCGTGAATCGTGGCCGATCAAAAGCGTCTTGCCGGTACCGCTTTCTTCAACTGTCAAATATCTACAAATGGATTCCGTTACTTTACGGACGTTCGCGAAAGTGAATTCGTCGGCGATTATCGCTCGCCACCCGGACGTCCCAAATCGAATCGTCATACGCTTTTAATATCGATTGAACCCAATGTTCCTTGAAGTGCGAAAACTGTAACACAAAACAATTTTGTTTGTAAAGCGCTTTTTTAACTATTTAACACTTTTTCTTTCTAGAGGTTAGGCGATGATATCTCAAGTATTCATTAACCTCGGCGCTTAAGGAATTTACCCTGCGCTTAAGCCAACCCGTCTGCATCTAACCGAAAACCGCGTTTTCTTAGACGAAAGATTTAGGATCGTCGCGGTAAAGTGTGTCACAATTGCTCCAAGTGGCGTATCAAAACATCACTTGTTTCTGTTTGACACAAGTATTCTCCAGCCGTAGAGCACCCATTGGCACTGCGATTTTACGAATGGGCCTGTAAAATCGGCACTCTGGCCAAGTGTCCGTATTTCGGTCAAAGTGGCATATCAATTGCACTGCACTATCAAAGATAGCGTGAACCTCCCATCACCCAATACCTACGCCAAAAGCGACAGCATTAATTGAAGAGAACGCTGGGTTGAGGTTCGCATAATTTTAGTTGGAGACATCATATGAGACCTGTTAAATACTTTGAAAAAGGCCTGACCTACGTTGCCAAGGGCGCGTTCAACGCCGTCAAGTCGGTCAACCAGTTCAAACCGAACGCATCATTCACCCCGAAATGGGCCGATAAGCCCATCTTGAAGTCTTGGCAGAAATCGAAGCCAACGCTTGGCTTCCCGCGTCAGACAGATTCGCTTTGCCCGAACTGCGTGATCGAGGCCCGCGAAGAGATCCTCGGCGGCAACCGCGACGTTTCAACGCTTATCAATGAGAATGTCGGCGAGATCAAGGCTCAGATCATCGAACGCGATGGCCAGGTCTGGATGATCAAGGATTGCGAGAAGCACGGCCATTTCGAAGACATGATGGCGATCGATTCGAAATTCCTCCAACATATCGAATCGCTCTTCCCGGGCCGCGACATGGAGTCGCACAACGACGAAAAGCTTCACAACCACGGCACCTCGTCGGTCAAATATGGCCGCGGTGCCGTTTTGACGGTCGATCTTACGAACCGCTGCAACATGATGTGCGATCCGTGCTTCATGGACGCCAACCAGGTCGGCTTCGTTCACGAGCTTTCGATGGAAGACGTCCAGGAGATCCTCGACAACGCCATCCAGATCAAGCCGCGTCGTCAGATGTCGGTCCAGTATTCGGGCGGCGAGCCGACGCTTTCGCCTTATTTCCTTGATGCGGTGCGTTATGCCCGCAAGGTCGGGTACAACTCGGTCCAGGCAGCGACCAACGGCATCGAGTTCGCCAAATCAAAAGAATTTTGCCGCGAAGCAGCCGAAGCCGGCCTTCGCTTTGTCTATCTGCAGTTCGACGGAATCGGCAACGACGCCAACTCGCATCGCCAGATCGGCAACCTGTTTGACGTAAAGCTCCGTGCGATCAACAACCTCCACGAAGCCGGCGTCGACATCATCCTCGTTACAACGCTGGTCAACGGCATCAACAACGACCAGGTCGGAACGATCATCCGCTTTGCTCTCGAGAATCCCAAAAAGATCTCGTTCATCGCTTTCCAGCCGGTATCGTTCACCGGCCGCGACGAGCTGATCACGGAACAGCGTCGGCTGCAGCAGCGTTACACGCTTGCTCACCTTGCCCACGACGTTCACGATCAGGTCGGCATCACCGAACCTACGCGAGACTGGTTCCCGCTTTC
>JBBQTV010000198.1:0-7222 GCA_038212935.1 Pyrinomonadales bacterium
GCCGCAGCGTGCACAGCGGATCTCGGTGCGACGCATTCCGTAGCTGTTGTCGTCGATGTGGGCGAGGTGCTCTTTGTCGATCGGGGCGTAGAACGACGGCCAGCCCGTGCCCGATTCGAACTTGTATTTCGAAGTGAACAAAGGCAGCCCGCACAACCGGCAGGCGTACGTCCCTTCGAGTTTGTTGTCCAGCAAGGTCCCGCAAAACGGAGCCTCCGTGCCGTGTTCAAGCAAAACGCGACGCTCCTCGTCGTTCAGGTCGCTCGCCAAATTCTCAATTGCATCCGCATCAAGCGGCGTGATGTCGTATCCCAATTCTGATTTGCTCATATGTTTATAACAACAGATTAACACGGATACACGCAGATGGTTTTCAATAATATCTGTGCTTATCTGTGTCCATCTGTGGACTGAAATTCTGACTTATTGTTCGGCAAGAAAACGTGAAAGTCGTTCAAGCAGGCGTTGATGGCCTTCGGCATCGATCGATCCGATCTTGCCGAGGATATCGGATTCGGTCAATACGGCCAGAAAGCCTAAGCGGATGATCGAAGCTCGCTGCAAGCCGCTTTTGGTGAAATCTTGGCTGGAATCGTCGATCAGATCATCAAATCCCTTTATCTCGTGCCGAAGTTGGGTGCTGACGCCGCAAACCAGTCTGTCGCCAAAGCCCGGCATTATCCGCAGAACGACGGCCGGACGGTTTTTGATGAGTCCGTCCGCTTGGCGAATGGGTGTGAGGATCACATCACCTCCGTTCATATGACGAATTCTCCTCGATCAGATCGGTGAAGGTGTATTCCGGTTCGTCATCGCCGTAAGCCTGATCAAGGCGTTCCGCAGAAAATTTGAGCCATTCGTCGCGTTCAGCATTCTCGTCGTCGGTCAAAACTGTGACGAGCAACCGTGTGTTCGGTTCAAGCGAGTACGACTCATCTAGTATGACGTGGGTTCCATTGAAATGGGCTTTTAAAGTTACTGACGGCATAGGTAAACCTCCGAATTTCAATTAAATAATAGTCGAACAGGCTGATATCGCAAACTACTATTCAGCGTCCGCGACTTTCTTTTCGAGCTTTCGGATCCGTTGGGCGAGGTCGCCTAGGCGGCGGTAGGCGGCGGTGGAGCGGAGCCATTCGCGGTTGTCGAAACCTGGAATGCCGGAGATGATCTTGCCGGGTTCGACGTCGTGCGAGGTCGCGGATTTTGCCGTGATGACGGCGTCGTCGCCGACCCTCAAATGCCCGGCGATGCCAACCTGGCCGGCGAGTATCACGCGTTTGCCGATCACGCTCGAGCCGGCGAGCCCGGTCTGCGAGCAGATCAGCGCGTCTTCATCGACCGTGCACGAATGGCCGATCTGGACGAGGTTGTCGATCTTCGCGCCGCGTTTGATACGCGTCTCGCCGACGGACGCGCAGTCGATCGCCGTGTTCGCACCGATCTCAACATCGTCCTCAAGCACGACTTTGCCGACCTGCGGTATCTTCAGCCAACGTTTCTCCTCGTCCTTCGCATAGCCAAACCCGTCACAGCCGATCGTCGTGCTGTTGTGAATGATGCAGTTCCGCCCGACGATGCAATTTTCGCGGATAGAGACGCCGGAATGAAGCACAGAACCTTCGCCGATCGACGCTCCGTCGTAAACTGTGACATTCGGATAGATTCTCACGCCGCTCTCGACGCGGCAACCGGCACCGATGACGACATGCGCACCGATCTCGACCCCATCCGCGACCGACGCAGTTTCGTCGATCACCGCCGTCGGATGGATCGACGGACGAATGCCCGGCGATGGATTGAACAGCCGCAAAGCCCGTGTATATGCCAGATACGGGTCTTTTGCCCGCAGAACGGCGATGTCGTCGCGTCCGACCTCGACGCTTTCGCCCACGAAAATGGCCGCAGCTTTTGTGGCCTTCACCTGCGGCGTGTATTTCATGTTCGCGAGAAATGTCACCTCACCGGGCCCCGCAATATCTAGGCCCGCGGCCGACGTGATTTCGCACTCCGGCGAACCGTTTTCCAGTTTTGAAGCCGTCTTTTCGGCAAGTTCAGCAAGTTTCATACAAATTGTCTTGTAAAAATGTCGGGTGCTATGCAACACTAGTTTTAACAGAGTACTTTCCCCAATCAAAACCCCGATCTTTCGTTGCCCGCGGTTCCGATCGAAGTATTAACCCTAACTGGAGTATTAAAGTTTTATGAACGAAAAGGCAATCAATCAGCCTGCGCGAAGCAATTCTTCGACAGATTTCGCTGCCGCTGACCGCAATGGCTCGGCTCGGGGCAAAGTGATCGGACATTCCGGCTCTGACCGCTTTCACAATTTGCTGGTGTCAAACACCGCGATCGGCCTCGGCAGCCGCATGCACGGCCACAAAAGCGAGATGTACATCAGCAACATGCGTGTCCAGATGAAGAGCGGTTTGATCTGCTACACCGACCTCGCGATAGTGACCGGCGAACCGAAATTTGCTGATCAAAAAGCAGACATCCTTCTAAACCCGACTCTGATCGTCGATATTTTTTCGAGCCAGTCCGATTCGATCGAGAAGACGACGAAGCTTGAGAGCTTTCTGGAGATGGAAAGCATCAAGGAATGCATTCTGGTAAAACAGGACGAGATGCGAGTCGAGCATTATGCCCGTCAGAACCAGAAACAATGGATCTACCGCATCTATAATGAACGCGACGATGTAGTTTCGCTTGATTCGATAAACACCAAGATCTCGCTGCAGGAGATCTACGCTTCGGTAAAGTTCAGCAGCGCGGGACTTTCGTCAAAAGCTATCAACTAAAGAAGATTCACCGGATCGATCTCGATGTGCACGATCCGGCGGTCGCATCCCAGCGTTTCGGCCTCGGCCAACGCGTTGTCGATCATCGTCCGAAGCGTACGCCGGTCGGGCGATTTGATGATGATCTGAAAGCGGTATTCGTTCTTGATGCGCGAGATCGACGCCGTCGCCGGGCCGAGGATACGTGAAGCTTTCTCAGGGTTTGCACGGTCGAGAGCCGCCCCAAGTATAGAAGCACTGCGGCGGGTATAGGCCTCGTCGCGGTGCTTTATCATTATCGACGCAAGCACGACGAATGGCGGATAGCTCATTCGCTCGCGATAGCGGATCTCCTCCGCATAAAACCCCTCGAAATCCTGATTTGCGGCGTGTTTTAGAGCGTAATGCTCCGGATAATACGTCTGGATCATTACTTTACCGGGTAATGCGCCGCGGCCCGCACGTCCCGCGACCTGCGTAAGCAATTGAAACGTCCTCTCGGCGGCCCGAAAATCCGGCAGCCCCAATCCCGTATCGACCGAAACAACGCCGACAAGCGTCACATTGTGAAAATCGTGCCCTTTCGCCAGCATCTGTGTGCCGACCAGAATATCTATCTCGCCTTTATCGAATGCGAGCAGGGTCTTCGCCATGGCACCTTTTCGCGTCATCGTGTCGCGGTCGATTCGGGCGATCGTCATTTTGCCAAAGCGTTTGTTTAGAACGTCCTCAAGCTGTTCGGTGCCTTGGCCGATGAAATACAGAAACTCACTCTTACAGAACGGACAAACGTTGGGCGTATCCGCGAAGTGATTGCAATAATGACAAACGAGGCGCCCATCGCGTTTGTGATACGTCATCGTGATGTCGCAATTTTTGCACCGCAACGATTCGCCGCACGAGCGGCACAGGACGAACGACGAAAAGCCGCGTCGGTTGAGCAAAATTATCGTCTGCTCGCCCTTCGCCTTTGTTTCTTCGATGGCCTCGATGAGCTCAGGCGAGAATATGACATCTTTTCCCGACCGCTTGAAGACTTCTCGCATGTCGATCAGCTCCGCTTTTGCCAGTGGTCGTCCGCCGATGCGGTTTTGCAATTGCAGGTACTGATATTTTCCCGTCTGGGCGTTGTGGTACGACTCAAGTGCAGGCGTCGCCGAACCAAGGACAATGACTGCATCGGCGCTGTGTGCCCGCATTACAGCGACATCGCGTCCATTGTAGAAAGGCGATTCGCTCTGACGATATGATGTGTCGTGCTCTTCGTCGATGATGACGAGCCCAATATTCGCAAGCGGAGCAAAGACAGCCGACCGCGTTCCGATAACGATTCGGGCTTCGCCGCGTCGTATCCGATGCCATTCGTCAAAGCGTTCACCGGGCGACAGGTTGGAATGCAGGATCGCGACCGCGTCACCAAAAACCGCCCGAAGTCGACGCGAAAATATCGGCGTCAACGCGATCTCAGGCACCAGCATCATCGACGATCGGCCCATCTCGAGCGCTATTCGCATCGCACGGATATACACCTCGGTCTTGCCGCTGCCGGTGATGCCGTGCAGGAGAAAGGCTTTGTATTCTCCTTTGGCTAGAGCCTTCTCTACCTCGCCAAAAACGAACTGCTGTTCGGCGTTCAATACGAGGTCATCTAGCTCCGGGAGCGAGGCAGCGGCCAGCGGATCGCGCCGTACGTCTCGGATCGATACCTCCAGAAATCCGCGTCTTGCAAGCGTATTTATCGGCGACGCTCCGGTGTCAGCCCGTTCGAGCAGCTCGGTAAAAAGCATCTCGCCGCCGGATTCTGTCAGGCACTTGATGATGGCCGTTTGAACGTCGGTCAACGGCTTCTCGTCGGCGTGGGTGCCGATCAGCCGAACGGCTTTCTGTCGCTTTGCCTTGATCTTGGCTTCGACGCGTTGGCGGACTGCAGCTATATGCCCAAGGCCGAGGAGCTCGCGAGCAGCACGCTTGGCACCGGCCGAACCGAACTGTTTTTCAAGGTCGCGTTCCGATGCCTTTTCATTTTCGGCAAGATGCTGCAGGACCTGCCACTTCAGTGCCTTCGTGGAGCGGGCCGATGCCAGAGCACTACGGCCATTCTCGGTTATGGAATAGATATTCGCGGCGACGGCATTTATTCCGGCGGGTAACGCAGCTTTCAGAACCTCGCCCCACGACGCGGCGTAATACTCGGCGGTCCACTTGGCGAGCCGCATTATCTCGCCGGTCAAAAGAGGCTCACTGTCGAGCACCTCGATCACGTCTTTAATGATCGTTTCGTCAATGTCCGCGGGCAGGCCCGAGTGAACTTCGACGACGTAGCCGGTGACGCTGCGTTTACCGAACGGGACGAGAATACGAACACCGATCTCGGGTACTTCGGCGATTCGATAAGTGAACGTACGACGCAGCGGCAGCGGAAGTGCGGCCTCAATATAAACGTGTTTCGGCTCCGGATTTGGGTCGATTTCGGGCATTTCGGCTAGAGTATGCAAAATGATAACCTATTGAAACTTTTTACCGAAATTGTTGTCTAAATCCTGCATCAGAACTACGTATGGACACTTTGCTTAAACTTGACGAGAAGAAGCCGATGAACCTAAAAGCACTAATTGCCGGCGGTGCGATCGGAGCCGTTCTATTGGCGGCGGGTATCTATTTTCTGACGCTTCAGCCGTCGATGGAAGATCAGCGGACCGCGGTCCTCGAAGGCTCTTACACTGAAGGCTCTGCGGAATTTGACCGCATCACGAAAGACATCATAATATCTCGCGACGTTGATAATACGATAGTTTCGCCGAATGCGTTTGGAGGGATCTCGATGTTCATTTCAGGCACTATCCGAAACAAAGGGACCGAGACCATAAATGGCCTTGAGATAAATGTTGCGGTGGTCGATCAGTTCAATGAGGTGGTAAAGGACAAGCGTGTGCTCGTGATCCCGACACAGCAGCCGGCTCTCGGGCCCGATTCTACGATTCCGGTTACGCTTACTATTGATGGCATGAAGCGGACCGACGATCGCTCGAATATCCGGTGGAAGGTGACGGCGATACGCACCGCGCAAGCCGGTAGTTAATCCCGCGGTTCAGATGAGGCGACAAACAGATCTTCGAGCGACTGCTTGACCGCCGAAACGGAAACAAGCGTTCCTCCCGCTTCATGGATCGCTCGGATCGCGGATTCCACGTCTCGTTCGCTCAAAACCTCGATCGCCGTCCCGCTCGGTTTGGCCGCAACTGTTGCTCCGCTGATGGCGTTTATCGCTCCACGAATTTCCTCTGCCGAAACTTTTCCTGCGATAACTTCGAACGACCGTTGATCGCCGCCCGACGTAAGCAGATCGCTGAGTTTGCCCGTCGCCGCAAGCCGTCCGCCGCGTAGAATTGCGACGTTATCGCAAAGCGTTTCTACATCAGAAAGAATATGCGTGGACATAAAAACGGTCGTGCCCGCATCACGGAGCGAAGCGATGAGCTCTCGGATCTCCCGCCGTCCCACGGGGTCAAGGCCGCTCATCGGTTCATCGAGGAACACGATCTCAGGTTCATTTACCAGCGACTGCGCAAGGCCGACACGCTGCTGCATTCCCTTGGAAAATTTCCGAAGCTGCCGGTTCCAATCTTTTTCAGCAAGGCCAACTCTCGTTAAAAGCTCATCTGTCTTCGCCTTTCTTTTGGCCGAATCCAGGCCAAAGATCTGGCCAAAATAATCGAGAAGCTCATGCGCCGTCAAGTAATCGTAAAAATACGGATTTTCGGGACAATACCCGATCCGTGAACGCATCGCCACGTCGGAAATGTCGCTCCCGAGAATCCGTGCCGAGCCTTCGGTCGGGAAGAGCAGGCTCATCAATATCTTGATGGTCGTTGTTTTGCCTGCACCATTTCCCCCCAGAAAGCCGAAGATCTGGCCGGGCTCGACGTTCAGCCTCAGGCCGTCCAAAGCACGCGTTCGCTTCTTTCGCCAGAAGCCGGTCTCGTAATCCTTTGAAAGATTTTCTATCTCAATGATGTTGGTCATATCGCAACCTAAAGGCTCCGCGGGATCTTCGATTCATTATTTAGCCCCACGCGGCACGCAGATTCGTTTAGCACGTACGGAAAGCCAAGCGGATCGACCAGCCGGCCCGACACATCGACGCTAAAATCCCGGCCGCGGGGTAGCTCCACGTTTCGCAGGGCGGGGATGACGGCGGACAGATCTGAAGGACATTTGTCCGACTGTTCCTTCATCGTCGCGAGCACCGTATTCATCGCGTCTTGCTCGTCGAGAGAATCGATCTCCATTAGCCGAAGCTCTGCGTTCGAACGCGACTGTTGATCTTCCGCCTGGGCGAGCATTTGTTGGTAGATCACTCTAGCCGTCTCGCGGCTGCCGCCCTGCGTATTCATCGCTGCGACCATTTCTCGCATGAACGGAGCTGCACCGTTGATCCGCGA
>JBBQTV010000199.1:0-7137 GCA_038212935.1 Pyrinomonadales bacterium
AATCTCGATGAAGCGATCGAAGCTGCATATAAAGTAATTGAAACTTTTGTTTCCAGTTAGCGGTTTAAACACATAGGTCTTTGAGCACCGTGCCTCACACGTTTTGTCATAAAACAGTTGAGCACGGTGTTTTCATTTTACGAAGACGTGTCGGAGTTTGATCAATGTTTGCGGGAACACAATTTGGCAGATACGAGATCCGCTCGAAATTAGGCGAGGGCGGAATGGGCGAGGTCTATTCTGCCCACGATCTGGAACTCGGCCGCGACGTTGCGATCAAGCTGCTGCCGAATGAATTTGTCAGCGACGATGAACGTCGCGGACGCTTTAGGCAAGAAGCACGTGTTGTTTCAGCCCTGAATCATCCGAATATCATTACGATCTATGAGATCGGTGAGAACGAACACGGCAGCTTTCTGGCGACCGAGTATATTGATGGATCGACACTCCGCGACCTGATGAAACGGGAGACGCTTAGCCTTACGCGTGCGCTTAAGATCATCGAACAAGCTGCCAATGCACTTGTGGCCGCTCATCAGGCTGGCATAGTGCACCGCGACATTAAACCCGAAAATATAATGGTCCGCGACGATTCGATCGTTAAGGTTCTGGACTTTGGCCTCGCGAAACCCAGGCTCCCGATCAATTCCGACGAGAACAGCGAAAATAACAGGACCCTGCCGGGGACCGTCATGGGGAGCGCCCGTTACATGTCGCCGGAGCAGGCACGGGGGATCGAGGTCGATGACAGGACGGACATCTGGAGCCTCGGCGTTGTGCTCTACGAAATGCTGATGGGAACAGCACCGTTTGATGGCGAATCGACGGCAGATACTATCGCCGCGGTCGTCTATCGCGAACCCGAACCGCTTGGCAATCATATCCCGTACCTGCCGCCCGAGCTGCAGCGGATAGTCAGGAAGGCACTGCAAAAGGACCGCGAAGAAAGATATCAAAGCGTCAAGGATCTCGCACTCGACATAAAGGATCTTATTCACGAGATCGAACATGCGAACAGCGGCAGCCGCAACGGGCATACGACCTCATCGCCGGGCTTTAGCGAGAATCCGACAATGCTGCATCGTACCGTCAGCACCGACCATCGGACCGCAAAGACCCGGGCACTGACATCCGAGCCGCACATCGATCGGCCCGTGACTCGCGGCCGTGCTCTACGACGGATGGCGGTTATCGGCGTTGTGCCGATGATCTTAGTGGCTGTCGTCGCATACGGAATGCTCAACTGGTACGGAGATGCCGAAGGCCTTGCCGTCAATGCGTTCGTCAAGCCGCAGATCTCGAGGTTGAATACCGATGGCCGCGTGATGCTGTCGGCAATGTCACCGGACGGCAAATATGTGGCCTACGTCAGCGGCGAACTCGGAAGCCGGAGTCTGGTCGTTCGGCAGATCGCGACCGACAGTACGATATCCCTCGTTGGCCCGACCAACCTGAATATGACATCCGTCGTTTTTTCGCCGAGCGGCGATCATGTCTTTTACACCGAGGCGAGCAGCGATTTTACGTTGCATACGCTCTATCAGGTGCCGACGCTGGGCGGCACACCGAAACGAATCATCCAGGACGTAGACAGCGCTGTCACATTTTCACCGGACGGCGAGCAGTTCGCGTTTATCCGCCATATTCCGAAAACCAACGATGACGAGATCGTTGTCGGCGACCTTACTACGCTTGAAGGGAAAACATTATTGTCGACTGCCGATACGGATTACGATTTCTTTGTTTTTCGCCTAGCGTGGTCACCGGATGGCCGCTCAATGATCGCCGGTGCCGGAAAGCGGCAGAGTGGGTTTGTTACGGGAACGGATATAGTCGAGGTCTCGCTGGAAAGCAAGGCTGTTCGGCCAATCAACAAAGATCAATTCTTTACAGTTCATAACTTCGCTTGGTTCGCCGATGGTTCTGGTTATGTGTTTACCGGCAGGCCGACGCAGAATGAGCCCGCACAGGTCTGGCGTGCTGAGTATCCGTCCGGCAAGCTGCATCAGGTAACGAACGACCTTAACGAATACATGGACCTGGGCATCGCCGCCGACGGCCGCAGCCTTATTACGATTAAAGGTGATATGACGGGCGCGATATGGCGTTATTCAACGGCCGAGAAGAGTTCCGTCCAATTGACCTCGGACAGCCGCAGTGTCGAAGGCAAGGCCGGGATCCTTGAGCGGAATGATGGTGCGATCATCTATTCACGCCATGAAGGCAAAAATGCAGGACTTTGGATGGCCGATGCCGAAGGCAAGAACGGCCGCCCGCTGATACAGGAGACCGGCTATGCGCTCGAACCGGTACATACCGCAGACGGACGTTATATCGTGTTCAATCTTCAGCGGGACAGGCGTTCGCGGATATGGCGAATGAACGCCGACGGAAGCGGCGCGGTCCCGCTTACAGAAGATGATCCGAACGTTGTCGATTTTAGCCCGCAGTTAACAAACGACGGTAAGACGGTAATTTTTCAGCGACAAGCCACCGACCAAGACCGTTTTAGGCTCATGCAGGTGTCCATAGATGGCGGGCCGTCAACTGTTTTCTACGAAAACGAGCATCGGGGAGTGTTTCACCCTCGCATCTCGCCGGACGGAAAGCGGATCGCATTTATAAGCTACGATATGGTCAGCTTCGGTAAGACGCTGCATATCGCAACTATATCCGACGGAAATCTCGTCAAGGTCGACCGCGATCTGGAATACGATCTTATCAACGAGTTCTCCTGGTCGCCTGATAGCAAAGAGTTAACGATCGTAACAAATCGCGGCGGCGTCCAGAATATCTGGCGGCAGCCGATAGATGGTTCGCCAGCGACGCAGATAACTGACTTTAAATCCGGCCGAATATTCAATTTCCGCTGGTCAAATGACGGCAAAGATCTGCTGATCGCCCGCGGCAGCGTCAATAACGACCTCATTCTCATTCGCGACTCGGCCCGCGATACAGCCGCCGGGCCGCGTCGCGGCAACGCTCGCACAAGATCAGACCGTTTCCCCGGCTGATAGTTAGCCGCACCAGCCCTGCAGTCGAACTTAGCGACAAAACACAAAGAAAAAGCACGCCTCACAAAGAGGCGTGCCATCAAGGTACAACTGATTTAGAAGAACCTAGAATTGCAGACGAGCTGCGAATTGTATCTGACGTTCGCGGAAAAGGGTGCTTTGTGCACTCGTCACGGTACCGAACGGCTGATTGTACTCGAGGCCATTGTTTGTCCGAGTATAAAGCGTCGAGTTGACGCCGAACACGTGGGTCTTGTTGGCGACGTTGAATGCCTCAGCGAGGAATTCGACGTTGACTGTCTCCGTTACTTCGAATCGCTTCGACAGACGAACGTCAACGTTGATCAAACTCGGCAATCTGAACGAGTTCCTTCCAGCAAGCGGGAACTGATTATCGCCGAACGTCCTGTTAAGGCTCGTACCCGAAACCGTTCCGGTGTAAGGCCGACCCGAGAAGTACTGAAGGATCGGCGAGATCGACCATCCGTTCAGGATGTAATTCCCGATCGAACTACGATCACCCTTATAGAAAGTCGGCCGCCAAATAGCACTCGCCGTCAACTTGTGGCGAACGTCAAAGTTACTCGGACCGATATCGTATGTCTGATCAAGGATGTCATACGGGCTGTTTCCCTGCGTAAAGGTCGCCGAGTTTTGGTTCGTGTCACTTGATTTCCCAAGTGTGTAGCTGACCGTAGCCTGAATGCCGTCGGTGAACCGACGCTCAGCCTTAAGGACCAAAGCGTCATACTGCGACTTGATGGTGCTCTGGATGCGAGTCAAGTTCTGAGTGCCTGCACCAGGTGCACGGGCATAGACCGGAACCGTTACCGTTTGGCCTGCAAACGGTCCGCCAATTACGTTGAACGTGTTGGTCGGGCCGGCCGAACAGTTTGAAGGAAGCGGAGCCGAAAGCGTAGAGCAGCGAACGTTATTCAGATCGAAGAAGGTCGGCAGATTTCGGCCGAGGCTTCCGATGTATGACGCCGAGACCATTGTATTTCGCATGATCTGGTGCTCAAAGATGAAGTCATATTGATGGATCATCGGAGATTGAAAATTCTCCGAGAAAAACTGAGCGGCTGCTCCGACAGTTCCCTGCGTACCAGGTGCAAGGACATTCGGGAATACAGGGGCATCAGCACTAGTCGGTGCAAGAGAGATCGAAGCCTGACCGCCCGGGTTTCCGGTATTGATCAGAGCGTTGTACATCGTCGAACTCTGTACACGTCCGTAGTAAATACCATAGCCGCCACGTACGCTGGTCCTTCCGTCACCGAAAAGATCATAGGCAACACCGAAACGCGGTCCGAAATTGTTCTTATCGCTAGGCATCGTAGAGGTCGCCTGAGCGACCGTACGGCCATCATATGGGATAACTACCGAACTCGAGCTCGGAAGCACCGGCTCAGGGAACTGGATGTATTCCCAACGAAGACCGAGATTAACGGTTAAACGCGGCGTGATACGGAAATCATCCTGAACGAAAAAGTTGTAGTCCCAGGTCCTAAGCTTTAATCCGGTCAGGCCGAGCCCCTGCTGGAAGTTACTGGTATAGCACTTACCAACTGTTCGTGTGCTGTTAACACAAGCGGTCGCGCCCGGAAGACCATCACGCCAGTTTACATAATCGATGATGAAATCGTTGATGTTGTTGTACGAGTAGGAACCGGCACCGCGGAAAAGGTTGTCGATGTCGTCGGTAACGCGGTTGATGTCGCCGCCGAACTTGATCGTGTGACGGCCACTGGTGACGGTCATCGTGTTAGCAAACTGCCAGCGGCGTTCGTCAGGGAACTTCGCACGGTCAAGGAAGTTTGGCGTACCGAACTCAAATCCATTGGAAATGAAAACGCCCGGCGAGCGTGTGCCGCCAAGTGCGGTCGAAGGTTCGCCCGGAAGCGGGTCCACGCTGAACTGACGCTCAAAGTCCCGTCCCCACTGAAAACGAAATTCGTTCAGAATGTTGGCATTAATGATCGACTGTAGCCGTCCGTTAACAGAGTCGATGCTTACGAAGTCATCGCCCCAGTTCGACCGTCCACGTGTAACGACCGGAGCCGTTTGAACGCCATTGGGAGATTCCCACCGCATCCGATTGTAGCTGATGCTGAAAAGGTTGCTGTTGTTGATCTGCCAATCGATCTTCGGCAAGAACAAGATCTGGTCACCTGTACGCGGATTGAGTCCCGACAGAGAGTTTAAAAACGCCAGCGTGCTGTCGATCTGGCCATTGGTAAGTCCGCGTGAGGTCAGGGCCGTTCGGTTAGCGGTATTCAAGAAGTTTTGGTTCTGGAAAGTTGCTATGCCCGGAAAATCTCGCTTCTGCTGATCATAGCTAAAAAAGAAGAACAGGCGATCTTTGATGATCGGTCCGCCAACCGCTCCGCCCCATTGCTGACGCAGGTCTTTCGGTGAAACGCCGACCAGCGTTGTGCCGCCGCCGGGAGCTAGAACTGTCTGAAATGAAAGCGGGTTACGAGCTCCGTTAGCACTGTTGCGATTGTAATAAAAGAGGTCACCGCTGAATCTGTTCGTACCACTCTTGGTAACAGCGTTCGTCACGCCGCCGGCCGAACGACCGTATTCTGCAGAATAATTCGAGGTATTTACCTGGAACTCGCGGATGGCAGCCTGGCTGATCGAATAGTTGATACGGGTACGGCCGCGTTCTTCTGAGAAGAAAGCCTGGTTGTTATCACCGCCGTCGATCGTGTTGTTGTTCAAAAGGCCTGAGATACCACGAAAGCTGATAAGCCCAAACGTTCCGTCCGGAACCGTGCCCGGCGTCAAAAGTGCGAATTCTGACCAGCGTCGGCCGTTGATCGGCAGGTTGTTGATCGAATCCTGGTTAATGTTTGTCGAGTTTGAGTTGTCGCTCGTGTTGATGACAGGAGCTTCGGCTGTTACTTCGACCTCGGCGGTCTGTTCGCCGATCGTTAGGCCGATGTTTACGTTGGTCGTCTGGCCGACTTCGACCACGACATTATCCGCCAACGCGGGAGCGAAACCCGAGACGCTCGTCTCGACCCTGTACGTACCCGGCTGCAGGCTGCCGACGCGATAGTCGCCATTGCCGGTCGCGGTCGTGGTTGATGTCTGGTTTGTCCCAGTGTTGGTTACAGTGATGACCGCATTAGGAACTATTGATCCCTGGGGGTCGGTCACGCGGCCGCTAATCGCACCCGTCACGGCCGATTGAGCGGAGATCTGCCCGGCACTCATTACGAGGGCGAGCATGATCATGAATATAAATTTAATCGAAATATTTCTAGTCATTCTTTTTTTGACCTCTGATAAAATTAAAAACACTTATTGCCTTTTTTGATCGCTTCTCGGATATTTTGGATATTTCTATTGTTTTTTGAATTTCCGTACCGATATTCCCGGAACGCAATCAAAAGAATTTTAGAATTCCGCTACTGAGCCCGAGTTATATAACCACTAAGTTTGCAGGGTTTACATGCCACCTCACCCTTTCATAAGAGCGGGAAAGGCAGTACCGTGATAGAAGCAAAGATAGGTACCGTCTTTTATATAGCAAATTCGGTTCCTTATTTCGCCAGCTTTGCAAATAGATTCGGGTCTCAGAATGAGTTGAAACTATTGATGTTACATGGGTGTTACGGTATCCCTGATTTGTCGAAATTGCTCGTTATCGCTTTCGGAGTCAATAATGTTTCATCGCCCTCACGCCCCCGATCGCGTCCACAATGGGTCGCCGGAATACTAGTCGCGGAAACCTGCCGGCCGAGGGTGATTCGGCTGAAATGTAGATTTGTGATTCACCCGAATGTTCCGCTTTGACCGATCAATTATTTAATTCCCGAATTTTCCTATTCTGCGTTAATCTAAACTGATTCTATGGTCGCCAAACTTCAACGCGAAATCGACAGCATCGTATCGCATGACCCTGCGACCGGCAGGGTTGTCGGGAGCATTCGTCGGTCCTCCCGGGAAGACGTTCACGATTCTACCGAACGCTCGCGCGAAGCTTTCAAAACCTGGAGGACAACAAGTTTTGCCGAGCGTCGACGCCTTGTGATGCGTGCACGCGAAATCATACTTGACGACATCGACGGGATTGCTCATCTTATCTCGCAGGAATCCGGTAAACCGTTTA
>JBBQTV010000200.1:0-7116 GCA_038212935.1 Pyrinomonadales bacterium
GCTTTACGATTTTAAGAATTTTGAACCGCTTATCAAACGAATTCCGTCCGGCCACGGCAGCGTCGAAAAAGAATTAGACGCTGTCTTTGACCACAGCGAAGCCGCCCTTGCACCAAATCTGGCCGCTCTTGCGGGCATTTCCACAAATTAAAAAAAGGGCTGAGCGTTTTGCCCAGCCCCTGATCAATCCTGACGATCAAATCAGTCCAACTTCTTTGGAGCGAAGAGTTTATCATCGACCGGGACATTATGTTTGACCGACTTTACGGTCGAAACGATGTTGCCGTTAGAAGGTGAATAATTGACCGACTTGAAAGGCATCTTTACGCCATCAACCTCTCGGTAATCTTCGAAGGTCGTCCAATATGGTATCGATTGCTGACTCGTGCTGGACGTGATCACGCCTTCGCGTCTAAGCAGGAGGAAGGTTTTGGTCGAATAGAATTCGGTCACATCGGTTCCTTTCTCTGATTCGAAGCGGACGACGTAGGCTTCTTCGTCGCCGATCTTTCGTGTCCCACGCACTTCGACGTTCTTATAATTCTTCTTCCAATTAAGCAGGCCGTAGAAGTCCGAGCTCGTCCGGATGTCCTCGAGCCGCTTGCCGGTGTAAGTGTCAGCAGGAGCAAAGGTATATACCTGTCCGCCACCGGTTCCGTCAAAGTAATCCCAACCGGTCGCGATGGTTTTGTTGAGGGCCGTCATTATTGTGCTACTGGCGATCATATTTGGCGCTTTGGCGTAGGAAGTAGACGTTGCCTTAACGCCCTGGTTTTCGAGGTCGACCTCCGTTTCTATGACACGGGTATTCAACTTGCGCCAATTTTCCTCGCCGCCGTGGGCATCGATGACCTTTTGCATAAGTTCATCTGCCGAGATGAGTGGTTTTGCGTCTGCCGAAGCTATCTTCTTTTTGAACTCAAACGTTCCCTGTGGTTGGGCGATCGAGATAGCGGTGACTGCACCCGATGCATCCTTTATCGGGCGAAGCGAGAATGAATCGACTGGAAGCGGGGTCAACGAGAACTCGCCTTTTACGTTCGGCGTAAGGGTATATGCCGGCTGTCCTTCGATATTGAGTGTGACGGCGCCGCCAACCTCTTTAACGACGATCGTGCCGTTGCCGTCCGGAGTAAGGTAATCGCCAACGAGCTCCTTCGGGTCGCCTGCGGCTTTCGCAGGTGCCACCGGGTCGCCGCTCTTTGTCTCGACCACGGGTTTGCCAAGAATGTTCTCCCATACGATCGGCATCAGCTCACTACCGAGCGGTGAACCGGTGACGTTCGTCAACATAACGAAACCAAGCCTCTTTTCCGGGACCATTGCCACCAGCGCATTAAAGCCATCGATGTTTCCGCCGTGTTCGACGACCTTGAGTCCGTTCCAGTCGCGGATGAACCAACCGAGCCCGTACGCCGTTTTGCCATCGGCCGAGATCTTCGTCTGCGGCTTCATCCATTCAGCAAAGCTTGCCTCTGAAACTATGCGCTTGCCGTTTGCAATGCCGCCGCTGAGGATAAATTGCAGCCATTTCGCCATATCGCCGGCGGATGAATTTATGGAGCCTGCTGGTGCGACCTCGTCAATGCCGCGGTACGGCAGCCGCTTGGTCTCTTTCGTATCAAAATTGTAGTTGTAGCCGTACGACCGGTCCTTCGCCTTTTCCATTTGGGTGATGGACATCGTCGAATTCTTCATCCCGATCGGCTTGAATACCTTTTCCGGTATGACCTTTTCCCATGGCTTCTTCTCCACGACCGCTACGGCCTCACCGGCGGCAGTGAACATCAGATTCTGATACTGAAATGCCTGTCGAAACTTCGCAGTCGGCTTCGCCTGGGCCGCAACTTCGATAAGCTCGGTGCGGTTCAGCTTGCCGGTTACCATCGCCAGGTCTGTTCGGTTTAGGCCGGATGAATGTGAAAGCAGGTCGCGCAACGTGATGCTTTTATCCGATTCCGGGTCGTACATACGGAAGTACGGCAGATACTTCTTTGGCGAATCATCGAGCGCAAGCTTGCCTTCATCTTGCGCCATCAACACGGAAAGGGCGGTAAAGGCCTTTGTGGCGGAGCCGATGGCAAACTGTGTATTGGTCGTTACCGGGATCTTCTTTTCGAAATCTTTGTAGCCGAGTCCTTTCATATAAAGGACCTTACCGTCCTTTACGATAACGAGGGACATGCCCGGGATGCCGAGTTCTTTGCGGCGCGCTTCGACCTTCGATTCGATCTCGGCCAATGCTGAGACGTAGCTATTGTCGGTCGGGGCCGAACCAACCGTTTGGCTATAGCCGACGGTCGGTATTGCAGTGACCGCGAATGAATATACGATGAGAAGCGATAGTACGTAGCGCAATAATTTCTGGTGCATCTTAATGTTCTCCATGTAATGGGTTCGCAAGGTTTTACGATGGAAAACTCAGAAAAGTTCAAGAATTGTCAGGTCCCAAAGTAAGGTCGGCAACCCTTAGGCCGAGCCCCGTGAGCAGATAGAACACAAGCGCGACCTCGCCGTCGCCGAGATTGTAATGGACGAGGCCCCCGACAAAAAAGCCTGTAAGTCCGCCAAGCGCGCCAAACTTTATTCCCCGGATGACCGGATCCTCATCGACAGTGTCCTGCCTAAGCGACCTAAATATCTTGGTAAATACGAGCGAGAGGAACACGCACCAGAGCAGCAGTGCGGGCAGCCCGCGTTCGGCGGCGAGCTGGATCGGCATCGAATGAAAATGCCCCATCGGCATCCAGCCTTTATTGAATAGATCGAATTCCTGCCAACGTGCTTTGATCGAATCCATCCCGACGCCTACAAGTAAATGCCGTGGGCTCTCAGTGGCGAGTCGAACGCCATCGCTCCACATTGTTTTACGGTATTCGTTGTCCTCGCTGGCTTCGCGGGTCTGGAGCAAGGTGAAATAGCCAAACGCCGCTACCGGTATCGCAAGGCAAAGTGCGACAACGAGCAACCGCCGGCTCCGAAGAGCAATGACCATGACAAAACCCGATGCAAGCAAGCCGAGCTGAGAACCGCGGGTGCCCGAAAGTAGCAAAGCAATGCAGATGAAAACGAACGCGACAGCGCAAATGACGGCCGCGAATGAAAGCCGCAACTCGAATCCGAGCGGCTTGTCTCTACGCCTCCGGCCAAGGAGAAAGGCGATGAGCATTCCGAAAACAAGTGAGCCGATCAGCTGCAGCACTTCGGAGTAGGTCGTGAAGTGGCCATAAAATCCTGTCGCACGCCATCGGTGGTTCGCATGCCAGCGTTCGACCCCGAGCTGATAGGTCGCAACGCTGAACGGGAGAATGTCCGCGCTGGCGACCGTGAAAGTTTTGTTGCCGGCAGCTCGGTGGATGAGCACCTCAGCGGTCGGGGCCGCCGCTAATTCCGTAATCACTTCCTCCGCCGTCGCAACGCGTTTGCCGTCAACGCGAAGAATAGTGTCGCCCGAAACAATCCCGGCTTTGCCAAGCGGTCCGTTTGCTGAAACACCTTGAAGCTGAACACCTCGTCCCAAGAGGCGTTCGACTGGCTGCCAGACGACGTTGACCATCGCTGAGGTGACGAGCATGATGGCGACGACCTTTGCCGCCTTCAGCGTCCTAACATTCTGATAGGCGAAATAAAGTACAAGGAAAATGCCGACGCCGCGAAGTTTGTCGAGTGAGATCGCCGGCTCGTAAGAAAAGACGGAACTTAGAACGGTCCAGCCAATAAATGCGAAGAGGGCAAGATCGATGGCGGTATGACTGAAACCGCTGCGGCGAAAAAAGATCGCGCGTGCGGCCCACGCGGTCATGCCGATAAGCCAGGCGGATTGTGATGCAGCGATAGAATGCGGAGCGGCCGCTGCGAGTATGACGAGGAAGATGAATGCCGCACGGTCGAGCCACCGGGCCACCGACGATTCGCCCCTGATATTTGCGATGTCATCGATCTTCTGCAGAAAAGTTTCCATGATCGGATCCGATGCCAAAGGATAACGCGCGGGCGACGAACTTGTCTAACTTCCGCCGTTTTGCTTGAATGGACTCACTAACATGAGCAACGAGAACACGCGGACCGACCTATTCCTCACCGCCGAGATTAAACTCTATTACGACCTGTACGTGCCGCCGAACGCTGCGGCCGACGCGCCACTTCTGATCGCAGTTCACGGCTATGGTGCACATAAGCGGTACATGATGCGCGAGGCTAAGCTGGTCGCGCCGGATGATTTCATTATTACATCGGTCCAGGGGCCGCATCATCATTTTCGTAAGACCGATGCCGGTTACAGCGTGGGATTCGGCTGGCTTTCGGACAGATATTCGGAAGAATACGTGGCTCTCCATCACAGGTTCTTGCTAGAACTGATCGACAAATTGGCGGATGAAGGAGCCGTAGATGCTTCTAAGGTTTACCTTTACGGCTTTTCGCAGGCGTGTGCGTTGAACTTTAGGTTCGCATTTACGCACTTCAATGCGTTGCGGGGAATTGTCGGTGTTTGCGGCGGGATTCCGGGTGACCTTGAGACCAATCCGCAGTACGAACCATTTGCGGCTCGCACCTTTTATCTTTACGGCGATGACGACGAATTTTATAGCAACGAAAAATTTGCGGGTTTCGAGGAAGCTCTTCGGTCGCGGCTACCGAATTTTGCTGCGAAGCAATACGCCGCTAAACACGAGATCACGGATGAGATGCGAAGCGACATTCGGGAATTCTTACTCGCTGACGCGTAGCTGACGCTGCTCGAGGCGTTCGGCCAGGCCGTCTGGCAACCGAAGCACGGGTGTTACCGCTCCGTCGTCGTTGCGTACGAAATTTACTTCCATTTGATCCGGCCTCAGACCAATTATAAGTGACCGCGGCCCATAGAGGACGACGGTTGCCCGCCTGGCAGACTCGTCGTTAATCGGAACGAGGAATATTCGTTCCATACGCGTTTCGCCGATCCGAAATGATACGTCGACGGTAGAATCTAGAAAATTCGTTTTTGGGTTAGCTAGGTTTAGCCGAACTTGTCTTGCAACAAATCCGCTATTCTTTCCTTCGATGTCGATCTTTTCCGTTGCCACGCTCGTCAATCCATTAACGAAGGCCTCGGGCCCGCGAACGCGCACCGCGGTCGGCATCACGACCTGTTCGTAGATCTCATATCCGTCAGGCAATTCGCCTGCGGTCTCGACACGGACCGGCACTTCTTTCTCAACCAGTGGTTCGAGGATGATCGAGATCTGCCCGGGTTCGATCCGTTCGATCTTTACGCCTGTCGGTAGATCAGGAACCTCAACGCTTTCAGGAGTGAGCATCACCAAATGTTCGCCGGGCGGGACGTCAGCCAGATTAACGAAGACACGGAGTTCAGAGCGATTGATCTGCGAAAGGCGTCGTTTGTCGCCGCTTACGTCGAGGCTTATTGCCTCAAGAGGATTGTTGCTGACGACGGTGTTCTCGGCGGTCCTGAGCACAAGCGGAACCTGCGAGATAGGTTCGCGCGAAGGTTCGCTGAGGCCGGTCACGCCGACCCAGAGCGCAAGCGTGATGATCAGCGCAAAAGCCTTTACCAGCCAGTCCTCGAGAAAAACCTTGCGAAAAATATGCTTGGCCAGCAATGGAGCCGAACGCCTTTCTCTACCTATGTTTTCTTCTTCGTAAGCCACAAATATCAGTTCTGCCGTCTAACCGATCGTCACTTCCGTCTCGGCCTCGGACATTGTTTTGGTCGCCTCTCGCTTCTTTTCGATGATCGGTATGTCCATCGCCTGCAAAAGCGCCTTTCGAAGCTGGGTGGTATCAAGGTTACGGCGGACGTTTCCGCCTTCGACATAGGTAACCAATCCGGTCTCCTCGGAAACCACGATCGATATCGCGTCAGTTCCTTCCGTGATGCCGATCGCAGCACGATGTCTCGTGCCGAGGTCGCGTGAGATGCCGGGGTTCTTTGTCAACGGGAGGAAGACCGATGCCGCCGCGAGCTTTTCTTCCTTAATTATCACGGCGCCGTCGTGCAGCGGTGTCGATGGGTTAAAAATGGTAACCAGCAAGTCATAGCTGATCGCCGCATCAAGCTGAACGCCGGAATCAATGAAATTGCGAAGGCCGACATTTCGTTCGATCACGATCAACGCGCCGGTCTTTTCACTGGAAAGCGTTGTGACGGCAAGTACGATCTCGTCATAAACGCTACCGCCGAATTGTCCGCGTTGGCGTTTTAATATCGGGAATCGAAGCCGGCTGGCGAAATAAATAAGAGCCTGGCGTATCTCGGATTGAAACAGAACTATGATCGTGAATGGCAACAGAACGACCGCCCACCGCAGCACGAACTCAAGCGTTGCAAGCTCTTGGACTATCGAAAGCCAGTAAAGCAGCGCAAGCAATACCATCCCGACCATGGTCGGGACCGCTCGAGTACCGCGAAGAAGCTTTAGGACTACATACACGATCACGAAAACGATTGAAATGTCGAGGACATTTCGAAACGTGTTCCATGAAGGTATGTAGTCGCCAAATTCCATGTTATTCAACCGCTAATTTGATCACGGTCCGCCGGAGAGAAGTAGCGGCCAGGGAGCAAACGTCGTCACTTCCTAGAATAACACACCCATCGGCGTGCTACTTTAGGTTTTCGGTGCCGTGGACTATACCCACGAAATTTCCTTCGCTATCCAGTATTCCAACGGCCCCAATGCCGTTCGATCGGATAAGCTCGCGTGCCACAGTTAGTGAAACGCCTGTCTCAACGAAGTGGTCATGCGCTACGGGCCGCATGATCTCGCTGATCAGCGTCTGCCGCCAGAGGGAAGGTTCGACCGAGCGCATTTCCGCAAGCAGGAGCATTCCGTAGAGCTGTTTCGCACGGGCGACCGGAAAAACATGTCGAGGATAGAGCGGCAAAATATGATCGACGAAGTCCTGCACGGTCGATTCCGGTGCGACCGCTACGGGCAGCATCATTACGTCCTGAACGGTGACCCGCTCAGACGAATTCACTTCCTTGATGATCGATCTTGCCGAATCGTAAAGAAAGAGGCCCACCAAAACCGCCCAAAATCCGGTAAAGAAGTCCTGCCGAAAGATGGCGATTATCAGGCCGAAGACTACCATCACCGCCGCGATGGCCTGGCC
>JBBQTV010000201.1:0-7044 GCA_038212935.1 Pyrinomonadales bacterium
AGGCGCGTATGAAGCGGCTCTCAAATACACGGCGGAGCGCGAACAGTTTGGCCAGTCGATCAACAACTTTCAGGCCGTGCAGTTCCAGCTTGCCGAAATGGCCGTTGAGATCGAGGCAACACGCCTGCTCGTCTACAACGCTGCACGCCTAAAAGACGCAGGCAAGCCGTTTCTAAAAGAGGCAGCGATGGCAAAGCTCTACTCATCACGCTGTGCCGAAGCCGTGGCATCGAAGGCGATCGAACTTTTCGGCGGGTACGGCTATGTAAAAGACTATCCAGTCGAAAAATTCTGGCGCGACTCCAAGATCGGCTCCATCTACGAAGGCACCTCAAACATGCAGCTCCAGACCATAGCGAAGTTGATCATGAGCGGAAAGTGATTTCTGTAACAGTCCATCGGTTCATGATCCACACACGCAAAGCCACCCTAAATGACGCCGAGTTCCTGACTGACCTTGCTTATGCGACATTTTGGGATGCGTTTCATGACCATCCGAAAAATGCGCCGGACGATCTGGCGGCGTATATGGCACAGGCTTTCAGCTTGGAGCAGACCAAAGCGGAGCTTGCAGACGAAAGAAATATTTTCCTGATCGCTGAGATCGATGGCGAAACGGCGGGTTATGCGAAGCTGATCGTCGGTGCGACTGAAGACGGTATTGAAGCCGAGCGTCCGATCGAACTGAATCGCCTGTATTCTCACCAGAAATTTCTCGGGAAAGGCGTTGGCAAGGCATTAATGGACGATTGCCTTATTAAAGCACGCGAACTTGGCCATGATGTAATGTGGCTCGGCGTTTGGGAATACAACCCGCGTGCGCAGCGATTCTACGAGAAAAACGGCTTTCGCTTCGTCGGCAAACACACCTTCCAGCTCGGGTCCGACCCGCAAACGGATTTACTAATGCAAAAGGAGTTATCATGAGGGCTTGGGCTTACTTCGCAGTTGCGGCGTCTCTATTCGCCGCGGTTACGGCGTTAGTTACGATCATTTTTGACTTTCTTGCTGATCCAAAGGATCCGGATGGAACTGGAGCGGTGTTAATGGTTCTGGCTGGTCCCGCCTTTCTACTTGCCATTGTCTTTGCGGCTGTGGGCTTTGCAAAACTTAAGGGTGAAAGGTCTGCGAAACACCAGGCGACATTGTCAATTAGCATGTGAAACTAACGAGTCTCCTTGAAGTCATTCTGTTTATAGGCTAATGTTGCATCTGTGCGACAGGTTACAAATCCTCCCAATCCGTATAATCGCTACTCCGCTGAATATGTCGGCGAGCCGCCTCCGACCAGGCTTGAGGTCTTCGAGGAAACGGCAACCAAAAAGGTGATCACCAAAGCGTTTGCCTCCGGTTGGGAAGGCGGTTGGCGGTACACGGTCAATTGCTATCGCGGCTGCATTCACGGATGTACATATTGTTTCGCACGCCAGTATCACGAATATCTCGGCTACGGCGCAGGAACCGACTTTGAGACAAAAATCGTCGTAAAACCGAATACGCCGCATCTTCTTCGCGAGGAATTAAAGAGAACGCGTCAAAAGATGCCGCATCTCGATTTTTCGTTCGCGACCGACCCTTATCTGCCGCTTGAGGCAGAGTATAAGCTTACGCGTCAATGCCTGGAGGTCTGCGCCGAATTCGGCGTTCCCGTCGGTGTAATTACAAAGAGCGCACTTGTCACCCGCGATATTGATATTTTGAAAAGGCTTTCGAAAATTACGGTCTTTTTCTCACTGCCATTTCTTACAAAAGAGAAGTCAAACCCTTTCGAACCATATACTCCTATTCCAGATGCCCGGTTTCGTGCGATGAAAATGCTTTCAGACGCAGGCATTCAGACCGGAATTGGCATTGCACCTGTGATCCCTGGCTATAACGAATCGGATATTCCTGGCTTACTTGAAAAAGCGAAAGAATCGGGTGCGACACGTGCGTTTATGTCGATGCTCCATATCGACAGTGATTCGATCGAGGAGTATTTCGTACAAAAGATGCACGAACGTCTGCCGCCGACTCGCGTTGCGAAGATCGTGAACACAATGAAGCGGGAGCGCGGCGGTAAGCTTCGGCACAATACGTTTGCCGAGCGAAGCGTCGGTAAGACCGAGCAATGGGAAGTTACGAAGAAGTTGTTTGATTTCCACGCTAAACGGCTGGGCTTGCGCGGCCACGAGGTGAGCATCGTGGCGGAACCCGAAACTCCGTTGGTCCAGCAATCGCTCTTCTGATAATTGTCGACAGATAAAGATTGATGACCACGGATATTCAGATCAAAGAATCTGTGTGCGTCCATGTTTATCTGTCGTCAGTATCTGCTAGGCTTAGGATATGCAAGACCGGATAGAAGTTTTCGAGCAAATGTTGGCCGCGGACCCGAGCAATACGATGGTGATGTTCGGCTTGGCGAAGGAATACGAAAAGACCGGCGATCACCAAAAGGTCATCGACATGCTCGAAAAGTATCTCTCTAATGCCGACGACGAAGGAAACGCATACGGCACGCTGGCTCAGGCGTATCTGGCGTCGGGAGATCGCGAGAAGGCAGTCGAAACATACAAGAAAGGCATCGATGTCTCAGTGGCCCACGGCCACCCTTCAATGGCGAATGAGTATCGGATGACGCTTGATCTCGATCTCAGCGACTGATCATGGCAAGCACGCCGAGACGGTCGCTTTCTTTATCCGGACGGGCGTTTCAGGTTTTTCGTCAGTCACTTTTGCTTTGGCTATCACATCAACCACGTCCATCCCTTTGGTCACGCGGCCGAAAGCGGCGAACGAGCCGTCAAGGTGTGAACCGTTGCCGACCAGAATGAAAAAGTTTGTCGTCGCCGTGTTTGCCTCTTCGCCGCGGGCCATAGAAAGGACGCCGCGTTCGTGCAAGATCTTATTCGGCTCATCGGGCAACGCTTTTCTCGCCCGCATTCCTATCTCATACGTTACCTCTCCTTCACGCGAATAGAGGTCACCGCCCTGTATAACAAACCCCGGGACCACTCGGCTAAAGGTCGTCGTGTTCAAATACCCGAGCGAGACGATGTTCAGAAAGCTGCGAACCGACTCGGGCGCATGCTCCGGATACATCTCGGCAAGTATTGGACCTGCGTCCGTATCCAACTGAACGCATTGTTTCGCCATCGTTGCCACATCGGCTCCGTCAAAAGGCTCGGCCTTCGGCGTCGGGGTCGGACGGGCATTTGCTTTGACCGGTTCCTTGGCCTCGGTTTCCTGGCCAAAAATGGCGCTCGAAAAACAAAATACTAAAATGATCAAGAAGATGGCGGGCTTAAGCATCGTACCCTCATTTTCCGTCATAGCGTTTAAGGTGTAAAGTGGAACAAAGAAAACACAGGATCGGACAAAATTATGTTGAAACGTACTTGGTTAGTCGCTCTAATTCTGGCATTTGCCGCGGTCTCATTTGGCCAACGCGAACTCGGGGCTCGGCCCACCGAGACCGGCGGCCCGCTGCTGCCTGAGCAAGCATCGTTTGACGTTCTGTCATATGACGTCAGCGTCAAGGTCGAGCCAAAAAGCCAATGGATCTCCGGAACGACGGTCATGACGGCAAAGGTTATTAAGCCGACTTCCGAGATCATTCTGCATTTGGATACGCCTTTCACAGTCGAGCGGGTTTATGGTGAATCAGCGGAGCGGGACCGCCAGGCCGGATTAAAGTACGAACATAAAGACGGCAAGATCCGCATCAGGTTTCCGAAACAGAAGGCGGTCGGCGAGACTTTTGAGACGATCATTAGCTATTCTGGCAAGCCGCGAATCGCACCCAATCCGCCGTGGGTCGGAGGCTTTATTTGGAAGAAAACACCTAGTGGAGCAGACTGGGTCTCGGTCGCGTTGCAAAATGATGGTGCCGACCTCTATTTTCCGGTCAAAGATCATCCGTCGGACAAAGCCGATCAGGTCGCAATGCGCATCACCGTTCCTAACCCGCTGGTTGTAGCGGGCCCGGGTAAGCTGCAAAGTGTAACGAAGAGCGCGGACGGTACATCGACCTATTACTGGCTGATGACGAACCCGGTCCCGAACTACTCCATCGTCTTCAATGCCGCGCCGTATCGCATCATCAAAGATTCGATGAAAAGCGTTGCCGGCGATACGATCCCTATAGAGTTTTACATTCTGCCGGAAAGCTACGACAATGGTGCGAAATTGATCGCTGAGACCAAAAAATACGTTGAGTTTTATGAGAAGTATCTCGGGCCATATCCGTTTCGATCACAGAAGCTTGGGATTGCGGAAACGCCGCATCTAGGGATGGAGCATTCGACGATGCTTGCCTATGGCAACAAGTTTCAATACAACGCCGAAGGCTTTGATTGGCTTCAGCTCCACGAACTTGGGCACGAATGGTGGGCCAATCTGGTTACGGCACGCGACTGGAAGGACTTCTGGATACACGAAGGCTTTCAATCGTTTATGGACACGCTCTATCTCGAGCACATCGGCAAAAAGGACGCTTATTTTGCCGCGATGAAGCAGCGTGCCAGCCGAACACGCAACAAGCAGCCGGTCGCACCGCGGGAAGCAAAATTCGCCTTCGAGGTTTATTTAGCCGGACCTGATTTTATTCAGAGCGACGGTGACATCTATGGTAAAGGTGCGGTCGTACTCCATACGCTGCGATACTTGATCGGTGACGACGCTTTCTTCCGCTCGATCCGTCGAATGGCGTATCCAACGCCCGCGATGGAACGCCTGACCGATGGCCGACAGACGCGGCTCGTTGACACTGAGGATTTTCGTCGCATCGCCGAGGCCGAATCAAAGATGAAGCTGGACTGGTTCTTCGAAATCTACCTTCGTCAACCGGCATTGCCGAAGCTCGTGACCGAAAGGACTGATGGCAAGCTCCAACTTCAGTGGGAGACGCCGAACAAAATGCCGTTCCCGATGCCGGTAGAGGTGTTGATTGACGGAAAAACTCAGCGAGTCGCTATGAAGAATGGAAAAGGCAGCGTAACACTCGTGGGAACTGAACCCGTTATCGATCCGAACGGATGGATCCTTAAGGCACGTTGAGCGAGCTAAACTGAAACGGGGCTAAGGGCTAGACTGCCAACTCTTGATCAGTGTCGAGTGCCAAGCTGGTGGCGAATTCGGCAAAATTGCCCGAATTCGCCCTTTTTGGTATCCTTTTAAGTTACCCATCTATTAGAAATATTTATTAAAAGGATTTATTTAATGTCTACTTCTGCGAAAAAGACCAATTCTAAAGCCGATAAAAAGAATTCGAACGGCAAGGCGGCAAATGGCAAATTTGTCGTTGACGAGAAAGATGCCGCACAGGCGGACGGCATGATCATGGACGATAAATTGCAAAAGACTGCCGAATCGACCGCCAACGAAGAACCGTCAGCGGCGACGAAAGCCGCTGCTAAAGAGATCGATAAATACCACGGCCTGGATGCCGAGACCCTGATCGGCATTTACCGAACAATGTACCTCTCGCGCAGGATCGATGACAAAGAGATCCAGCTTAAAGGGCAAAACAAGATCTTCTTTCAGATCTCAGGCGCTGGCCACGAGGCAGTTCTTGCAGGCGCCGCTCTTGCGATGAAACCGGCGTACGATTGGTTTTTTCCCTATTATCGCGACCGAGCATTGATGCTCGGGCTCGGAATGACCGCGCAGGAAATGCTTTGGTCTGCGGTCGGCGCTGAAAAAGACCCGAATTCACATGGCCGCCAAATGCCGTCGCACTGGGGACACAAAGACCTGAACGTTCCGTCACAATCCTCGTGTACCGGAACGCAGGCACTCCATTCAGTCGGCGCAGCCGAAGCAAGCTATCGCGCGTCGATGGTCGAAGGCCTTAAGGACAAGATCATCGGGTTCAAAGGCGACGAGGTCGTCTATATGTCCGTCGGCGATGGCACGACAAGCGAAGGCGAATGGTGGGAAGCCTTAAACACCGCCAGCAACCTGAAACTGCCGGTGATCTTTGTCGTAGAGGACAACGGTTACGCCATATCGACACCGGTCGAAGTCGGAACTGCGGGCGGCGACATATCAAAATTGGTCGTCGGTTTTCCGGATCTTTTCATCCAGAAATGCGACGGGACCGACCCGCTAGAATCATACATCACATTCAAAAAAGCGGTCGAATATTGCCGTGAGCGAAAAGGTCCGGCATTTGTTCATGCTACGGTCATTCGCCCGTATTCACATTCGCTTTCCGATGACGAAAAGCTCTATAGGCCCGACGAAGAGCGGCAAGCGGACGCGGAAATAGACCCGATCAAGACCTATGCCGAGTTTCTAATGACAGAAGGCCTGATCACTTCTGAAAAACTCGAAGCTCTTCGCAAAGAGGTCGATGACGAGGTCAACGAAGCAGCGGATATTGCGATCGAAACACCGCAGCCGCCACCCGAATCTGCTCTTCGCAACGTATTCTCGCCTGACGTCGACCCGACGGACCGTCAGCTTTTCGATACCGAAGAGGGTGCCGAACTCTCGGGCAATCCGGGCACAATGGTCGATCTGATCAATCGGTGCATGCACGAAGAGATGGAACGCGACCCGCGGATCGTCGTCTTCGGCCAGGACGTTGCAGATTGTTCGCGCGAGGAATATCTTGAACGCGTAAAAGGCAAAGGCGGCGTCTTCAAGGTAACCGCGAACCTTCAGCGAAAGTTCGGCGGTGGACGCGTATTTAATTCACCGCTTGCGGAAGCCAACATCGTCGGTCGCGCCGTGGGCATGGCAATTCGCGGCCTGAAGCCGGTCGTCGAGATACAGTTTTTCGATTATATATTTCCTGCGTTTCATCAGATCCGCAATGAGGTCGCGGTGACACGATGGCGGTCGGACGGCGACACGAAATGCCCGATGGTGATGCGTGTTCCGGTCGGCGGATACCTTAAAGGCGGTGCTGTTTACCACTCGCAATCCGGCACGACATTGTTCTCGCATACGCCCGGATTGATGATCGCGTATCCGTCCACAGCACTTGATGCAAATGGTTTGCTCCGAACAGCGATCCGTTGCGACGACCCGGTGCTTTTCTTAGAACATAAACAT
>JBBQTV010000202.1:0-6933 GCA_038212935.1 Pyrinomonadales bacterium
ACCCAGAACGCGATAATTGTCGATAGCTATCTCGACCTGCTGTCTTACATCGTCGTCGAGGCCTTCCGCAAAGAGTGAGCGGGAAACGCCGATCGTCTTCCCAGTAATATCGGCTCCAAGGGTGGCCTCGTAATCCGGAACGGGAACGTCTGCCGTGGTGGAGTCGAGCGGATCTCGTCCGGCGATCACTCCGAGAACCTTCGCAGCATCGGCAGCCGTCTGGCCAAAGATCCCTATGTTATCGAGCGAAGACGCGAACGCTACCAAACCGTATCGGGAAATGCGCCCGTAAGTCGGCTTCAGGCCGACGATCCCACATAACGAAGCCGGTTGACGAACGGAACCGCCTGTTTCGGACCCAAGTGCGGCCCGTACCACGCCGGACGCCACCGCAACTGCCGAACCTCCCGAACTTCCACCGGGAACGCGTTCCGTATCCCACGGATTACGAACCGGACCGAACGCGGAATTCTCATTCGACGAGCCCATCGCAAACTCGTCCATATTGGTCTTGCCAACGACTATTGCACCCGCGGCATTCAATCGTATGATCGCTGTAGCGTCGTACTGAGCACGGTATCCAGCGAGTATCCGCGAGCCGCACGACGTCTGCATTCCCTTAGTACAAATATTGTCCTTGATCGCGATCGGATAGGCGTGTAGAGAAAAATTGCCCACGGCTCCTTCTAGATCGTCAGCCCTCCGCACGGCGTGGTCGCGTTCGATCGAAAGAAAGGAATTCAATTTCGTATTCAAACGTTCGGCGTTGTCCAAGGTGCTTTCTATGTTCTGTTTGATCATTTGTTCTTCAATAATTTACCCGGTCGATACGCCATCGGTTCCCAGACTTGCGTGCCTCGACAATGATCTGCCGCTGTTCAGTACGGGCATCGTCTCGCCAAAATATCAATACCTCGAACGAGGTTCGATCAGGTGCGAGAGTCGTGCATTTTCCCTCTCTGAAGGCGCGGGGAATATCATCCGAACCAGTGGTAAATACATCGACACCGTTAGGGGAGGAGTCGAGCTTTTGCCGGAAGTCCGAGGTCAGGAATCGCTCGCGGGCTCGCAACGATTCTTCAGAAAGGAGCATCTCATTGGCGAAATGGTACGAGTAGAATTCGCGTATCGTCGGCCTTGCTTCAAGGCATTCGGGCGTTTCCAGCGACGGCACTCCGCAACCGCCCGACAGCGTGACACATAGGCCGATAAGGACGGATCGGATCATAAAACCTTTGGCACCTGAAAATGACCCGCGACGCTCGACGGCGCTTCTCGCAAGGCGACGTCTTGAGTCAGTGACGGTTGCACATCGTCCTCTCGAATAACTTTGGTCGCCTCACCTTCGGATGTTAGACCGCCGAGCATCGGCTCTATATCGTGTATGTCGAGCTCGTTAAGCTGTTCGACATATCCAACGATCTTCTCCATCTGCGGAGTGTATAACTCAACCTCCGCATCGGTTATCTCTAAGTGAGCTAATTTCGCGATCTTTCTAACGTCCATTTCGTTTCTTATAAGCTAGGCTACTCGTTGCGGCAGCTATAAACTTCTGACGGAGCTCGGTGTCAATGATAACGGCCGCCTGTCTTGAGATCTCCGGCACGTCGACCGCAGATTCGCTGAATGTGATTGTGGCCGGGATCTCGTCGCGGCCTTTATGAAAGTTTGTAAACGATGAACCGTCAACTACATAAACTATCGATCGGATGGTATTCCAACCGAGTGTTTGATTAAGCTTGTATACGAACTCTTTCGAAAGGGAACCGAGTTGCCTTCGCCATGTTTCATTCGTAACTGCAACGGTAAGGTGCCCATTGTCGAATTCGATGGGGAGAGAATTTTCGGTAACTTTTCCACCCCCGATCCGACGCCACGTCGCGAATACCATTGCCCGGCGAAATTCATGTTGCTCGGGCAGTGTCTTGAGAAGTCCTGCGATCGTTCCGAAAAGTTCTTCCATTTGTCATTATCCGCAGTTGAACTATCATCTTAAACGAGAACAATACCAAATGCTAAGTGATCACAAACGTATGAACGAACTTCCCGGGATCGTCCTCGCGTCGGGCAGCCCGCGACGGGCCGAGATACTATCCTCTGTTGGTTGGGCGTTCACGAAAGAAGTGCCGAATGTGGACGAAACTGAATTCGCTGGCGAAGACCCGGCGAAATATGTGCAGAGACTTGCAAAAACAAAGGCGGAAGCAATTGCCGACTTTAATTCGGATCGAATCGTGCTCGGTGCCGACACGACGGTTGTGATCGACGGCCAGATCATTGGCAAGCCGCTCGATCTGGACGATGCCCGACGTATGCTCCGGTTGCTAGCGGGTAATTGGCACGAGGTATTGACCGGCGTCGCGGTCGCGCTCAACGGAAACACCCAAACCGGCCTGCAGCGTACAAAGGTCAAGTTTGGCGAAATGACCGGCGAAGAAGTAAATTTTCTAGCGGAAATGGGTGATCCGCTCGATAAGGCAGGGGCCTACGCGGTTCAGGCCCAGGCCGCACTCTTCATAGAGGGAATCGAAGGCGATTATTGGAACGTCGTCGGACTGCCAGTAAACCTGGTCTACAGGATGGTTCGGTCGCTCAAATAAAAAAAGGCGGACCCGTATGAGGCCCGCCTTTCAGATTCCCAAACCTCGATCAAAGAAGTCCGTCGACCGCCTTTGAGATCGGAACGGTTATATCGAACTTCGGGTCGATACCGCCAAAAAGTTCGCCCGCTCTATTGCCCTGTTTGTCCAAAATAACAAACGAAGGAACTTGGTCGATATTAAATTTCTTCAACGTCGCAGTACCATCCGAATCTCTCAGGACGGGTACACTCAGCTTGTTCGCGATGACGAATTTCTGTATGTCGTCATTGGTCGCGAAGTTCTTGGATTTCGGGTTAGTTGAGTCTACAGAGACAAAATACACAACTACATTCTTGCCCGCATATTTCCGAGCCAAAGCATTGGTATAATCTGCCTGTTTTGCGGACAGCGGCAGCCAACTTGCACCAAACGACAAGATCACCACTTTTCCATCCTGGCGTTGAATATCGACTTTCGCGCCATCCAACGAGGTAAGACTTGTTTGTGAAGAAGCGGCAATTGCCACCGACACAATAATGCTAAAGATAGCGATGAACGATTTTAGGGTTTTCATAATTTGGTACGCGGTTAATGCGTCCTCGTAATTATTAGATGCAACTATGGTGCCAGCTACTGCCTTTTGTTGAGCAATACGTTGTCGATTAGGCGGATGCGTCCAAACTTAACCGCTAAAGCTATCAACACCTCTCTATCATCAATCTTTTCAACGGGTTGGAGTGTTTCGGCTTCGACGACCGCCACATAATCAATGTTTACCAGAGGCTCGGCGGAAAGAGTTTCGTGAATTATTTTCGTTAATGCCGCCGCATTTCGTGCGCCGTTTCGAAATGCATCTTTTGCTCCTCGAAGGGCACGATAAATCACCGATGCTTTTTCGCGTTCATCTCCCGATAGGAGTGCGTTACGCGATGACATTGCAAGGCCAGACTCTTCTCGAACGATCGGAACCGCAACGATCTCGGTATCGTATCCGAGGTCCTTGGTCAGGCGCCGAATGACCGCCAGCTGTTGGGCATCCTTTTGTCCAAAAACGGCGAAATCTGGCCGGATCGCATTGAACAGAATTGTTACGACCGTAGCAACGCCGCGGAAATGTCCGGGGCGTGACGAGCCTTCCAAAGTTTCCGTCAGCCCCTCAACGTAAACAAAAGTCGAGTACTCGCTCCTGTAAATATCCGCCGCTTCCGGTGCGAAAATATAATCAACGTCATATTCGCTCAGTAGTGCGGCGTCATCAGCGAGATTCCGTGGGTATTGATCAAGATCGCTTTGATCATTGAACTGCGTTGGATTTACAAATATGGAAACAATGACCGTATCGGCGATTTGACGTGCTTCTTTCACGAGAGCCAGATGGCCTTTGTGAAGCGAACCCATCGTCGGCACAAAAGCGATTGTTTTTTCATTTCGCCGCAGCTTACGCGCAATCGAGGCGATGCGTTGTCTGCGATTGATTATTTCCATCGTTTCAGTTCGAAGCTGCGGTATCGGATTCGAAAAGGGTTACATCCTTTGGCAGGCCGTAGGATTCCGCCTCGCTCGGATAGTTGCCGGACTTAACGTCCTCGGTCCACTTTGTAATGGCGTCTGAAATGACCTCGCTAACATTGGCGTACTGGCGGACAAAGCGTGGTTGACGGCCAAATGTAAAACCGATCAGATCGTGAAGAACGAGAACCTGCACATCGCAGGCGGTTCCAGCTCCGATGCCTACGGTTGAAATACTCAAATCGTTTGTTATGATCTCGGCGATCTCGCGCGGAACAAGCTCAAGCACGACGGCGAAAGCACCAGCATCTTCGAGCATCTTGGCGTCCTCGATCAGCTTGTGTGCGTCCTCCGCTGTTTTTCCCTGAACGCGATATCCGCCGAGTTTGTGGACCGACTGCGGTGTTAAGCCTATATGGCCCATCACCGGGATCTCTTCGTCAACAAGCCGTTTCACAAGGTCAATCCGGTTGCGGCCGCCTTCTAGCTTTACTGCTTCGGCCCCGCCGTACTTCATTAGTTTTAGCGCGTTCCGTACCGCCTTGTTGTCTCCGGTATGGTAGCTTCCGTAGGGCATATCGGCGATTATCAACGAGCGGCTTGAGCCACGTTTAACCGCTTTTGTCGCCGAAAGTATCTCATCAAGTGTGACCGGAATTGTGTTTCCGTAGCCGTGGATGACATTACCCATGCTGTCGCCAACGAGTATCATGTCAACGCCTGATTCGTCCACGATTCGTGCGGTCGGATAATCATAGGCAGTTAGGCAAACTAGCTTTTCGCCTTTCTCCTTTGCTGCCCTCAGAGCAGGTACATAAACCTTTTCCGGTTTATCTGGTTTTAGATATGCCATAAATGCAAGTAAGTCTAATTCCTAATGACCTTTAAGTCTAGCCGTTTGAGACGCTTGACTCTGGTTGTGCGTTCGGGTTCCAACGGGTGACAGCCGATTGGTCGTCGCATTCATCCAGCAGTTCTTCAATACATTTATTGAGTCCCGGATGCCGGAAATACGGGGCGATCTCCGCAAGCGGTGTAAGGACGAATCGGCGAAGATGCAGCCGCGGATGCGGCACTGTAAGGAACGGCGACTGCAGCCTCTGGGTTCCGAAGAATAATAGGTCCAAATCGATAGTTCGGGGTTTCTTTAAAGATTTCTCGCGTCGGCCAAGTAAGTATTCGATCCTCAGCATGCGAGCCATCATCTGCGAAGGGCTAACGCTGGCAACATGGATTTCCGCCGTCATATTCAGAAAACGCGGTGCGTCGGCGATCTCGACCGGCTCAGTTTCATAAATCGCAGAAAGCTTTGTTACCTCAAAGCTCGCTTCCATCAGCCCACGAATAGCTAAAAGTAGGTTTCCCGCTCGGTCGCCGAGGTTTGATCCGATGCCTATAAATGCGGTTGTCTTTTCAAGCTCCACAAGGATCCTTTAATTCAGCAGAAAGCCGGTTCGCGACAATATCGTCGTCAGCCGTCAGAATTTACTTTTAATGGATGTAGTGTTTCAATAGAAAGAGAGTCATTGAGACAAATTCCAGCAATGTTCGGGTCTCCGGACATTCGGGCGGACGATCGGGGTGGTCCGTCTTGACAAAAATTACCACGCCGGAAGTTATGCCGCGAAGAAGATTCCGACACAGCCAGCGAACCATCACCCCAGCTGACCGTTCCCATCAGGAATATATCCTAAACCAGCCCGCTCAGATAACGACGCGGTCGGAACTCTTACGTTTGATCCGCGGCGGCGAGGATACTTATCTTGAGCTAAAGGTAAAACTCTCAAACTCCGAAAGGATAACACAAGGCATAGTCGCCCTCGCAAATACCGATGGCGGAACGATCATATTCGGCGTCAGCGACCAGCTCCGGGTCGAAGGGGTCAACTATCCCGAAGACGTACAGTCGGAACTCGCTCGAATTTGCCGCGACGAGATAGTTCCGCCGATAATTCCATTGATCGATTCGATCGCGTTTGATAGCGGCAAGCGAGTCATCGCTTTGGATATCGAATCGCGCCGCAAGCCGTACAGAACGCGTGACGGGCGATTTTATATGCGTTTCGGGGCGGAGAAACGGGAAGTATCCCGTGAACAGCTTTCGATGTGGCTCGATGAGGTGCGGCCGCTTGGATATGAGAATATACCTCTCTTTACGGCGACAGAGGACGATTTCGATGATGGGCTCCTTTGGAGTTTTGCCAGGGGATTCGAGGAGATCAACCCGATATCGAATGGCTATGACACGAAGGACTTCATCAAAAAAGACCTACTTATGGCCTCGGGAACCGCAGACGACTTCTTCCCGACCGTCGCGGCGTTGGTGTTGTTTGGAAAACAAGATCGCATTGAGGCGCTGTTTCCGCGTTCAGTGGTAAACATTGCCCGTTTCTCTGGTGAAAACGGTAATGCTCAACTGGTTGAACGAAAAGAGATCACCGGCAATATGCTCCATCAGTATGAAGACGTGCTTCGCTTTCTGCTACGTTATTGCGACCTGGTGAAAGAGACCCCAAAGAAGAAGAAAGGAACAGATAACTCGCCGATCAATCCAAGATCGAATTATCATGTCTACGCCGTTCGGGAAGCTGTCGCCAATCTCCTCGTCCATCGGGACATGGTTTTTCGCGACATCCTTACGCGGATAAACATTTACGACAATTCGATCGAATTCGTCAATGCTCGGCGAACTAACGGCTTCGTCCCGCCATCCTCGAGGGCGATCAGGTTTGGTATTACACAAAGGCTCAACCCGCAGATCTCGTCCGTCTTCAGCCGGCGAGAGTATGGAGCGGGCGTTCCCCGCGGCGGTTTGCCGATGGTGATCAAGCAATCCGAACGA
>JBBQTV010000203.1:0-6864 GCA_038212935.1 Pyrinomonadales bacterium
GTTAGCTTCGAGGAAATTGGGTTCGATCAGGCCAAGCGGCAATTCGACGCTTGCCGCTCTTTTGATGCCGAAACGGCCGCGGCCCTCGCGTTGAAGCTCAACAGCGGTGATGCGGTCCTTTTCGATGCCGATCGCGGCACGGGGGTAATTTGGTTCGGTCAGATATGAAAGCATTTAATAATATGGGCTCTCGGCCGGATCAATACTCGCTATAGGATTTACCTTCGCTATCCTGGCCTGGGGAATTGCTTTTGACATCGGTCAGCCCTTGCTCGCCGTCCGGCGATAGTGAATCTTCGCCCATTATCTCATCCCATTCGTTCTCTTCCGTGATGGGATCGACAGGAACCTCGCGAAGGTATTTGTTCTCCACCAATTCATCGATCGACTGCGGCAACCGCCCCTTGTCGGCAGTAAACTGATCGATCGAACGCCGCATCTGCCAGAGATTTTCCTTCAGCACGGTCTCGCGGGCATTCTGAACGCTTCGCTGATATGTCGGCACGGCAACAGAAAGCAGGATGATGATGATGAACATCGCGATCAGCAATTCGAGCAGCGAAAAGCCCGCCGACGAACTCCGCCCGCCGTTCTTACGCATCCGAAATTTGCTCAGTTTACCAATCACTGTATTTCTCTCCGTTCATCGCCTCTTCATCTGATGTCGACCTTACGTCAAAAACGTTGATGTCGTCCCACGAATCATCGCCCGGCGTTTGATATGACGACCGAAGCCGCCATTCGGCTTTACCGGTCATCGGGTCGATCGGCAATTGACGCAAATACACCTTCGTTACTTCGTCGGTAGCGTTTTGTTCGGTCGCCTGCTGGGTGTCACTGCCGAGCCCGCGTCCGCTAGAAAGGCTAAGGCCCCGCTGTTTGACGGTTACGCCATCGACCAGAACATCAAGGCTGGGCGGGTAACGGTCCAGGTTCTCAGTTTCAAATATGGTGCAATCATCGATCACAACACGGCTTCGCGGGTCAGGTGGAACATTAGCGCCGCGGTTCGCCGCGGTCATATTGCCGGTAGTGACCGAGCCCTGCGGACAGGCCCCGATCGTGTCTCGTTTGAACTCGTCGATCGCATTTCGGATCATGCGCAGCGACTCACGAAGCCGAACCTCACGCTGCCGTTTCACCGCGTTTTGAGCAAGCGGGATCGTTCCCATTATCAATATCGAGAGCACAAACAGTGTGACGACGAGCTCGAACAGCGAAAAGCCGCCCTGCCCGCTGCCGCGTGTACTCTTAAGATATTGAAACGCTCTGTCGGGCATCTAAAAATTCAATGCAAAGTTCTTGCCGTCTGCCGTAAGGACGTTAAGAACGTCGCGTTCGAAGGATAATGCCGGCCGGCCGTTCGCCAACGCTTCGATCTCGATTACGGCAAGCGTTCCGCTCCCGGATGTAGATTCGCCGTCGGGTGTCGAGAGCGAGACGTACATCTTTCCATTCTGATTAAGGAAAGGCGGAGCTGACGACGAGGCGAGGATCGGCCCAAAGACATCGCCGTACATTACTGAGCGTATCGCGACCTGCGATTCGTCGAACTTGAGCCCGAGGATCGCTGATCGAAACGTTCCTGACGCCGCTATCGTGACCGGTATCTTCATCTTGTCGCCGATCTTCATTTCGCGGATCTCCGCCGCAAAACTAAATGTAGCCTGTCTTCCGAAACCGGTTTCCGCAGTGTCGGCCGGACTACCGCCGCTCAGTGTCGGCGTATAGACGTTTGCCGGCGGGACGAGGCTGTTTGATGTCTCATTCAATTGAAGCTGACGAACGCTTGAATCGATCGGCCGAAGTGCCGGCGTTCCATTGGCAGCAACCTGTTCGGTCGGCACCGCGGTAGTCGGCGCGGCCGCACCATTGGCCGGCTGTCCGGCAGACGTCCTGACATATTCCGGAGCGACCGGCTGATCAGGAAGCTGAACGTTCGAATTCCTCGGCAGCCTACGCATCGACGCTAGATATTCTTCCTTCTCCTCCTGAACGATCATCGCCTCGAGCGATCCGCTGGTCGGAGTCGCCACGCTGCCCGTCGGCCGCTCAACTTCATCCTCGGGTAAGATCGCCGGAGCACGTATGACCCGCGGCGTGACCGCGATCACGATGTCGACCTGATCTTCTTGTTTGCTTGGTGCGGTAAACAGTCGGCCAATGATCGGTATCAGACCGAGCAGAGGCAAGCCGGTTCGCGAATTCGTTTCAGAATTCTGAGCAACACTTGCGAGCAGCAAGGTCTTGTTGTTCTGAACCCGTGCCGTTCCCTTGATAGTTCGTTCGGTAAATACGGGCGTATCGGTCAAGGCTCCGGCAACCGCCTTCGATTCGATCTCCATCGCGACCTGAACGTCCTGGTTGGGGAAAACGATCGGCTTGAACTTAAGCGTTAGACCGACCTGCTCGTAATTGATGATGTCGCCGACAAAGTTATTTCCTTGACCCGGCTGAGTTCCACCGACGGGAGCGAAAGATGCCGTCCTGACGGGAACACGTTCACCGATCCGCGCCGAAGAATCTTCGTTGTTGAACGCATGGATCTGCGTCGAAGCCAGAAGCTTCGTATTTCGTTTTGTCTGAAGGGCCCGTATCGTACTGATCGGCAAGCCAAGCGCGATGCTTGCGATGTCGATGTTCGGGAACGGCATATTGCTCGTGATCGGCCCCGTCGACCCGGTGCGGGCAAAAGGCAAGCCAAAGCCACCCAGATTTCCTAATGTCGCCGAATTTCCGATCTGATTGCCGAGTTCCAGCAGGTCGCCCTTATTGACCTCATAGATGGCTACATCCATCACTACTTCCGCCCGGTCCTTATCGAGCGAGCTGATCAGACGGCCAATTAGTGCGATATTTTCCGCCGTATCGCGGACCGTTACGCTATTTGTGGCGGCATCTTCGAGCACGATCGTCTGTGCACGTCCCTGTTGAGCCGGGATGGCAGTCTGGATGACCGCCTTGATATCTTTCGGGCTTGCGTTGGCGAGGAAGAACGTCCGAAGAACGAGCTGTTGCAAAATAGTACGGCGATCTGTACGGGCAACAAGAATCGTTCGCGGGCCGACCTTCTGAAAGAAGAGGCCTTCCTGCAGGAAAATGTAATCCAGAGCACGAGCCGCGGTCACGTTCCGCAATTCGATCCGGACGGTTCGGGCGTCCAACTGCGATTGAACGTCGAACAGAACGTTCAGGTCCAGCTCCTTTGCAAGTTCTTTGACAATGAACGGCAGATTGACGCCGCTCGGGAACGGAACGTCGCGAAGTTTTTCAAGCTTCTGAGGGATCTGAAATCCGCTCGGGTCTGTCGGCTCGGCACTTGTCGGGACGAGCTTCACGTCTCCATTCAGAATATTCGCCCCGCCGGTCTTGTTCAGGTCTTCCTGCAGTCTGACCATTCGGGCCATTTCAGACGCTGCGAGTTCATTCACCGGATCAAATGCGTAAGCTTTTCTGAAGGCGATATATGCCCCTTCGTAATCTTTTTCATCAGCGGCTGCACGTCCACGCCTCATGTACATCTGCGATGCGTTGAACAGCGCACGCCGAAGATGAAGCCGATATTCCGGATTCTTGGGCTTTTCATTTACGGCCAGAGCGAATTTCTCTGCCGCCAGATCCCATTCCTCAGCCGCCTCGTGCTTCATTCCTTCTTTGAAATGCTTCTTGTCTTTTCCAACAGCCAAAACGGCCGTTGGCGACAGCAGAGCACCAATAACAAAGAAACTGAGGATCATCTGGAAATATATCGTTCGTTTCATAGTGGTTTTTCAGTTTAAGCAGTTCTACAAAGCCGTGGCGAGCTCGTTTCAGTTTACACGACCCCTTATCTGCAAAGTTTCAAAAGTTTTGTGCAGATACCGCGGCACCGATCACCTATCTTCGATCAGCGGATCTTCTGCCGTTATTTTTTCAAGTGCTCTGCGGCTTAGGTACGCGATTATCAAAACCGAAATGACCGTTGCTGCGATCCCGAGCGCCAAGAGGTAGTTTTGCCGCGTATTGCTGAGATCCAGGACCGACAAACCCGAGCCGACAAAGACCATCGCTGCCGACCGCGGCAGCATACCGGATCCAGTTCCAATCAAATACGCCGAAGTCGGCACACGTGCCGAGGCCATCAAAAAGTTGGTGAATGCGAAGGGCATCACCACCGAAACCCGCAGAAGAAAGATTATCAGGGTTGTCTTCCAAAAATCATCCTGGAGCAACGCATTATATATCGCTTTTGACCGCTCGTTCCGCTTAAAAAGGTCAGTTAGCTTCTTCCCGCTTATTCGGCGATTTATCAGAAAAGAAATGAATGCCGAACCCACGATCCCAACCATCAGAACCGGCAGCCCGACTTCAAATCCAAACGCCCACCCTGCGACGATGCCGATCACATTGGTCGGCAGCAATGCGAGGCCGCAAAAGAACAGCGTTCCCGCTATAAAGACCGTGGTTCCGACCTCCCAATTGTCACGAAGCCAATGGCCGAGCGGTACGAGGAAGATCAGCAACGTTGCGCTCCCGACGATCGGCAAAAACGTGACCACGATCGCCATCGGTGTCAGATAGCCAAGAGCGCGGATATAGTTACGGATCTTCTCGAACACTATCCGGTTAAGGTTACCACGTTTTTCCTAGTTTTGAGCATTTGTCGGCGAAGATAATCTAGTGCCGCCTGACTGGCCCGCCAGCGGATCAGATAGCGGTCGCCGGGGATAACTATACGAAGGTGTTTGGTGTGTGATTCGTCGGCATAACCGATATAAACGGTCCCGACGGGCTTTTCGGCTGAACCGCCGTCAGGCCCAGCAATGCCTGTCACGGAAATAGCAAAGTCCGTCGCCGCCCGAGAACGCATTCCGGCCGCCATTTCTTCGGCCGTCTCGCCGCTGACGGCACCGTGATTCGCGAGTGTTTCGGGCAAAACATTCAACGATCGGACTTTTGCTTCGTTGGAATAGGTAATCGCGCCTTCGATAAAATATTGCGAAGACCCCGGAACCTCGGTGATCCGCCGCCCGATAAGTCCGCCGGTGCAGCTTTCGGCCACGGAAAGCGTTTTGCCGGCGTCGGTCAGCATCCGTCCGATGACCTGCTCCATCGACTCGCCATCGGTCGAAAACACGGCTATTCCAAGAGCATCGGCCAGCTTCGCCGAAAGCTCTTCGAGCGTTTCCACGGCTTCGGCCTCGACCGCGGCCCTCGCGTAGATATGGATCTCGACCTCGGTCTTGTTGAACAAGATCGCGGTCCGCACGTTTGGATATGCCTGATAGATCGCAGCAACGACCGAATCGACCGCCGATTCGCCCATGCCGGAAACCTTAAGAATGCGGCGTCTCACGACGACCTCACCCGAAAGCTTCGTCAGCTCTGGCAAGACAAAGTCCGCAAACATCGGCTGCATCTCACGCGGCGGACCGGGCAGAACAGCAAGAATCTTTTCGCCTTGCCGCAGAAGCATTCCGACCGCGGAACCATTAGGATTTGGCAAAATGGTGGAACCGACTATCACGTACGCCTGCCGTTTATTGATCTCCGGCATCTCGCGGCCCCACAAACGAAAGCGTTCGCGCAAAAGCTCCTCGACCTCGGGCTGATATTCCAGCTCAAGCCCGACCGCCTTCGCCGCGACCTGCCGCGTAATATCGTCCTCCGTCGGCCCCAAACCGCCCGTCGTGATCACAACATCCGAACGTTTGATCGCGTCCTTGATCGTTTCCAAAAGGCGCGGCTCATCGTCGCCGACAATGGTCTTCAACATCACCTCAACGCCGATGCTGTTAAGCTTCTCGGTCAGCCAAAGGCTGTTCGTATCAGTCTTCTCCGGCGTCAAAAGCTCCGACCCGATAGCAATGATCTCAGCAGTTAGCATGTGTAAAGGGCAGAAACACGACCGTTAGGGAGTGTGTCTCACGATCGCACCTAACGCCCTAATCTCCGTAGATCTCGATTACGGGTTTACCCTCTGCGTTGATATACGCTCGATACATCCCTTCCGAATTAAACGAGATCCCGATATTTCCGAATTTATCGACCGCGATCACGCCGCCGTCGGCTCCCATTTTCTGAAGCTTTTGCTTGATCACCAGGTCGGCGGCCTGTTGGATGGGCAATGCGCGGTATTCCATCAGCGCCGAAATGTCGCGTGCGACCGCGAGACGAATAAAGAATTCGCCCCAACCTGTAGCTGAAACAGCACACGTGTCGTTGTTCGCATAGGTTCCGGCACCGATGATCGGAGCATCGCCGACGCGGCCAAATTTCTTATTGGTCATGCCGCCGGTCGAGGTCCCGGCCGAAAGGTTTCCGTCTTTATCAAGTGCGACTGCACCGACCGTACCGAACTTGTTCGCGGGCCTCTCCGCCTCAACGCGTTCGCCAACAGCCTTTTCTTTTTCTTCTTTCAATATCTGCTGGAGAGCGTCCCAACGAGGCTGTGTCCAGAAATACTTTGGATCAACCAGGTCTATGTTTTGCTGCGTCGCAAACTTCTCCGCACCTTCGCCGACCATCATCACATGCTCCGATCTTTCCATCACGGCCCGCGCTAACGTGATCGGATTTTTGACACGATGCACTCCCGCAACGGCACCGGCCGCCAGCGTTTTACCATTCATGATCGACGCATCAAGCTCATTCTTGCCGTCGTTCGTGAAAACGGCTCCCTTTCCCGCGTTGAAAAGCGGCGAATCTTCCATTATCCGGATCGCGATCTCGACCGCATCCAGCCCCGGCTTCCCTGCCTGCAACGCCTTGTATCCAGCCATCAACGCTTCCTCGAGTTTGGCCCGATATTCCTTTTCGCGTTCCGGCGTGAGCGAACCTTTGCGGATAACGCCCGCTCCGCCGTGTATCACAAAACTCAGCCGC
>JBBQTV010000204.1:0-6802 GCA_038212935.1 Pyrinomonadales bacterium
CCTGCCGATCGTGGATTCTACGCAGGATCGAGGGCCGGGCGGAACGGTATCGGGCGGTTGCAGCGGCGGTTGTCAGCCAAAGAATATCACCGAAGCCTTTAAGGTTTCGAGCAATCAATATTTCGCCCAACTCGCCATCTCTCTCGGTCGTGAACGCATTCGGGAATCCGCACAAGCAATGGGGATCACGGCGGTCGACACGCCTGCCGAAGCGCTGATACCACGTTTCTTTCCTGCAATATTCAATACAAGTACGCCGGCGATCGCTAATTCGATCGCTCCGCAGCGCTCTACTATAGTAACGGGCCCTGACATCTCGCTTTTCGACATCGGGCTCGAGGGCATGGGCCAGGGCTATGCAGGCCAAATGACGCCGCTTCAGATGGCGCTGATCACGGCCGCCGCCGGAAACATGGAAGGCAAGATGATGAAGCCGCGAATCGAGTTGGACCGCCAGCCTGAAGCTTTTGGCCAAGTACTATCGCCGGAACAAGCTGCGGCTGTTCGTTCGATTATGGCGACGGTAACCGAAGAGCCAGGCGGAACCGGCACGGTCATCTCCGGGAAACTTGCGGGAACGGGTATAAGGACCGGCGGCAAGACCGGTACGGCCGAGAAGGAAACTGCACTCTATGATGAAAAGACGGGCAAGCTGCGGACGGTGAAAAAGAAAAGACGAAATGATAACGGCGAATGGGTCGAATATGACGCACCTGTGATGTATAAGCGATCCGATAGCTGGTTCATAAGTATTGCCCCGCTTGAACGCCCGCAGCTTGCAATAGCGGTCGTTGTAGAAGGCGGCGGATATGGTTCGCGAACCGCTGCCCCGATCGCTGCGAACGTTATTCTTAAGGCGCGAGAGCTCGGCCTTTTGGGCGATCAGTACCGCCCGAAAGCTGCTCCGACGAAACCGGCACCGAGAAGAAGGCAAAATTGAAGAACCGCACCTCATCACATGTTTTCATCCTGTTGCTCATCGCCCTAACGGCGGCGATCTCGCATTATTCGATCTATTACGGGGGACTGATTCGCGGTTACGAGGCGTCGCCGATCACGGGATTTAGAAATGTCGGCCTGCTGGTTCTTTTTGCGATCTTGCCAATCGTCCTAAAGCATACCTTTAAGTATTCCGGCAACTGGACAATATATACCTCTGCAATTTTGCTTTTCTCGATCGGGTTGACCGTTCAATATCGATTGTTTAGCGACCCTGAGTATACCTCGCGGCGTGACAAAGCCGTCGCAAGGCAAGAGAAGATAAAGTCCCTCCAGCTAAACTACATACAGGAAAATTACTCGGCGGAAAAGAAGCAAATGATGGGCCTACCGCCCACCGAACCATCGCCGGTCGACCTGTCGACACAGACACCGCGGCCATCCGAAGAAACGCTAGGCGGCGTTATGCTATCAGGCAAAACGATCAATCCCTTATTGGGCATAATCGGCCTCATCATTGCGTTTTTCCTGATGAGAAAGGAGAAGGTACTCGAGTTTCTACAGAACAACGGGTTTCTCATCGTCCTATTGACACTCGGGCCTCTGTTCGTTGCGGCAATCACATCCAGCGCAGGAAAATCTATCGGAAATATGACGCCTTGGGAACCGTCGAAAATCCCCTTTCTGGTAGGTTTTGCGGCGATCTTGGCGGTGCTTTACAAGAATCTTGCAAAGACGTATTGGGGCCTGCCCAGGGCAAAAGACGTCGTTCCGCTTGTCTTCATGGCCGCACTTCCCTTCGTTCCCTTCTTTGTATTGAAAGATTTCGGTCAAATGATGGTTTTTAGCGGAGTTTATGCGACGCTGTATCTGATCGCCGTTCGACGATTTTCTCAACGCTTTGTATTGGTCGGCAGCGTTTTACTTGTCGTCGGAATTCTGGTGGTCGGAGCCTTGCCGCTCGCGACCCAAGAACGCATCCCGCTTTTGCCGACAGTCGCCAAACCCGTTAAGCAGGTTCTGCCAGACCGGATACAACAGCGATTTCACCTTTGGCTCGACGGATTTACCCCGCCGACACCGGAGACGTCGTGGTGGAAAGCAGATTACGACAGCTATTATAAGCGGTTGGTCGAACGCGACCCCAATCTACCGCAGCTTCTTGAGGAGAATCCGGACCTCCAGCGAACGATAAATGTTGACGCTTGGTTTGACGTGCTGGCGTTTCAGCCCGCCCAGGCTACATTCGGCCTCGCGTCCGGGGGAACGACCGGTCGCGGCTTGGGGCTCGGATACCCGGAGTTAATCCCTGTTGCGGATTCGGATTATATCTTCGCGGCGCTCGCGGAAGAACTTGGACTTTTTGGCGGTTTGTTGGTAACCTTTGCCCTAATTGTATTGGTCAGCTCCGGAGTCAGAACCGCTTTGGATGCAAGAGATATGTTCAGCAAGCTGTGCTGCATAGGCCTCGCGGCTTTCATCGGATTCCAGGCTTTGGTAAACATCGGCGGCATCACGCGAGCCTTACCGATGACCGGCATCACATTGCCGTTCGTAAGCCATGGCGGATTCTCGTTGATCACAAGCTTCGTTATGCTCGGTATGTTGATGGCCTTTTCGCACAGGAACGCACTTGATCGTGAGCCGGTAAACATTAATGAATTACCTTAAGTCAGCAATCGTATATGATTGCCGTTGCTGTGTTTAGTTAGATGATCCGGTTTCGGGAGCTTAGCTTCGATGGAAAACAATTTTCAGTTCACTGCCGCATCGGTCACGGACCGCGGCTTAAGCGAAAAACGACCGCAGAACGAGGACTCATTCCTTTCGCTCGACAAAATAGGAGTCTTTGCCGTTGCTGATGGTGTAGGCGGAGCCCAAGCCGGAGACGTTGCATCTCAGATGGCGATGGAGATACTCGGCGAGGCTTTTGTACACTATGTTGATTCGGTCGATCCGGAAGAAATAATGAAGGTCGCGATCGAGCGTGCGAATGAAGCGATATTCCAAATGGCCAGCGATCTCCCGCAGCTTGCATCGATGGCAACCACGGTCGCGGCAATACATGTCTCCGGCAACATCGCTACGATCGCTCATGTAGGCGATTCTCGCGTTTACCGAGTTGATCCTGAAGGCAGCCTCTTTCGAGAAACAGACGACCATTCTGTTGTAGAAGAAGAAGTTAGGGCTGGCCGAATGACACCTGAACAGGCCTTGAACCATCCCAGTCGGAACGTCATCAGCCGTGCAGTCGGGGCCGAATCGACGGTGGAAGTAGATATCAGAACGATCATGATCGACCCGGGAACAATGTTCCTGATATGTTCTGACGGTATCACTCGGCATATATCCGACGAAGAAATAGAACATCTATTGACGACGGGCATGAACCTCGAGATGCTCTGTCAGCAGATGAAGGATATGTGCTACGAACGCGGTGCGGAGGACAACCTGACGGCCGTGGTGGTGCGAATCGAACCAGAGATCGGAACGCGGGATGCGATGGATATGGCGTTACCGATCGACGGTGAAGACGAGACGATCGCGACAAGCCGCTCGCCATTTGAAAGCCCGGCTTCCTCTGACACCATCGAGGAGATTTCGTTGACTGAGGAGAGAATCGCAGACAACGGCGTGACGATGGCATTCAACGGTGAAGACGACGATATACCGATCCACGAGATCGATGTTGAAAGATTAGATGAACCACGGATCGAACAGGTCGAATACAAATCATCCAGCGTCGTTGTTCCCGCCAAAGAAACGGCTCCCGAACGCGACTTCACGATGTTCGGAAGCGATCCGTCTCCTGATGTAACACATGAAAGCCCGCCCTCAAACATTCTGTCAGCTGCACTTACAGCCATGGTTTGGCTCGTGCTCGGCGGAATATTAGGTATCGTCGGATATTATTTTTGGCATCAGAATAACCCCATCGTGGAAAATCAGCCTGTCCCGGCATTGGTCGATCAGAGCAGTGATCCGCAGGTTTCGAGCGTTGAAGACGGGCGTCGGCTCGTCGATGCCGACCCGGCTGGATACGCTACAGCTATGGCCGCCTCGCCGCGAGACGCTGCGGATTTTTACTTGCTCGGCCGTGCGTTGATGTTGAGCGGCAAATACGTCGAAGCCGGAAATCAATTCGAATTAGCGTCCCGCAATCTCAATGAAGCAGACAGCAAAGAAACGAAAACGCTCGCGGCTGATATAGCTATCGCGAGGGCGATCTTGGCCAATGAAGCGGCCCGTGCGGAACTTGAACGGAATCTTGCAACAAGACAGTTGGTCCAACCGCGTCCGGCGGCAAATCCGCCCGTTGATGCCGTCAACACCTTGCCGCAGCCCTAACTTTTCAGGCGTTGGCGGCGTGCTTCGTACAGCGTGATCCCGCATGAGACTGCTAGGTTCAGGCTCTCGACGGTGGGACCCATCGGTATCTGGAACAGCTCATCAAGTTTCTCGCTTAGGTCTAAAGGGATCCCATGACCTTCCGAACCCAATACGAGCAACGAAGGTTTCGTCCAATCTAGCTCCAAATATGACCGCGTCGAGCCGCCCGCAGCACCAAGAGTTCTCAGTCCCCTATCTTTAGCCCACGAAAGCACGACGTCCGGGTCTTGCTTTTCCCATATCGGCGTCCGAAACGACGATCCCATTGATCCCCGCAGCGCATTCGGAGCAAAAGCATCCGCAGAACCCGCCGACGTGATTATACCGATCGCACCAGCGGCCTCGACCGTGCGGCTAACCGCGCCGAGGTTAGCCGGATTACTTATTTCATGGAGATAGACGACGGCCGGCACGCCTAGTCCGGTGTCGGAGATCAATCTGCTTTCGATAGCTGATCGGCCAAGGTTGGGGCGGCGGGCAGTTACCGCGATTCCTTGAGGAGTCCTGGTATCTGAAATACTTTGGAACAGCTTGTCTGAAACCTGGATAACCTTTGATCCCCCTTGAAAGAGGTCGGCGAATTCCGCGACGTAGCCGTCGTCAGAAGCAAGACTGGACGAGATAACGGCTGTCTCTATCTCGAGTCCCGAATTGACCGCCTCGGAAACTAATCGCCGGCCTTCGATAAAGATCAGTCCGGCAATCTTTCCGTCCCGAACTTCCCTGACCGCCTTCAGGCGATGGTTGTCTCTGCTAGTTATTATCTCGAACATTGGATTTTGAAGTCTGATTCTAATCCAGCCGAGGACGAAACGAAATGCTTGCAGGAAAAAAAGCCACATTTGCAAGTTATCGTGAACCCGCTAAAATTAAGCTCAAGAATATTTAGCATTCAAACTGATGACGAAACTCGAAATACTCACAGAGCGATCGAAGACGGCCGAACTCGGCGGCGGTCCGGAGCGGATAGAAAAGCAAAAGAACGCCGGTAAATTGACGGCCCGCGAACGGATCGATTTCTTTCTCGATGAGGGTTCATTCGAAGAATTCGACAAGTTTGTCGTCCACCGCTCGCAGGACTTCGGGCTGGACAAGCAACGATTTCCGGGTGACGGTGTGGTCACGGGGCACGGACTCGTGGACGGACGTCCTGTCTTTGTGTTCGCTCAGGATTTTACGGTGTTCGGCGGCTCGCTGTCGGAGACTCATGCCCAAAAGATCTGCAAGGTCATGGACCTGGCAATGAAAGTTGGGGCACCGGTCGTCGGCTTAAATGACTCGGGCGGAGCTCGAATACAAGAGGGTGTTGTTTCGCTCGGCGGTTATGCGGACATATTTCTGCGGAATACGCTGGCGAGCGGCGTCGTCCCGCAGATAAGCTGCATTATGGGGCCATGTGCCGGAGGGGCGGTCTATTCGCCCGCTATCACTGATTTCAACGTAATGGTGAAGGACACATCGTATATGTTCATCACTGGCCCGGATGTGATAAAGACCGTTACGCACGAAGAAGTTACCAAAGACGAACTGGGCGGGGCGATGACGCACAATTCTAAGTCGGGCGTAGCTCATTTTGCGGCTGACTCGGACGAGCATGCGCTACGCCTTACCAGAGAGTTATTGTCGTTCATACCATCGAACAACATGGACACTCCGCCTTTTGTCGAATCCAATGACTCGCCATTACGGACTAGCGAGGAGCTAAACACATTGATTCCTGAGTCATCTAATCAGCCGTATGACATCCGCGACATAATTCATAAGGTAGTCGATGACGCCTATTTCTTTGAGGTTCAAGAGCATTATGCCCCGAATATTGTGATCGGCTTCACTCGGCTCGGCGGAAATTCCGTTGGCATTGTCGCAAATCAACCTGCATTCTTGGCAGGTGTGCTCGACATCGACGCGTCGGTGAAGGCGGCAAGATTCGTGCGTTTCTGCGACTGCTTCAATATCCCGCTGATCACGTTTGAGGACGTTCCGGGCTTTCTACCGGGCGTGAATCAAGAACACCTGGGAATTATTAGGAACGGAGCGAAGCTGTTGTATGCATTCGCAGAAGCGACGGTGCCGAAGATCACCGTAATCACGCGCAAAGCTTATGGTGGTGCTTACTGTGTGATGGCGTCAAAGCATATCCGAACCGATATAAATTTTGCCTATCCGTCGGCTGAAATCGCGGTGATGGGAGCCGAAGGAGCTGTCGGTGTCCTTTTCAAGAAAGAGATTACGGAGGCGGCGGATCAGGACGCGGCGCGGGCCGCAAAAACAGCCGAGTTTCAGACAAAGTTCGCGAATCCCTACATTGCGGCAGAGCGCGGGTTTATTGACGAGGTGATCGAGCCCGCCCAGACGCGTCCTAAGCTGATCAGGGCTCTTTCGCTTCTCAAGAACAAGCGTGACACTAATCCGCCAAAAAAACATGGAAATATTCCACTCTAGAAATAGCATTAGGTGTCGGTTTGCAACTTCT
>JBBQTV010000205.1:0-6750 GCA_038212935.1 Pyrinomonadales bacterium
GGGCCGATCGCTCCGGCGACCAAAGCCTTATCTCCTGCGGCTTCGCGGGCAAGGCGGGCTGCGGCGATGTTGATCTCGGCGAGGCGGGATTCGAGTCCGTAGGGCAACAGCTTGTGCCGCGTCGCACCAAACGAATTCGTCTCGATGACATCCGCGCCCGCTTTCACATATTCAACGTGGACCTCACGGACCAGGTCGGGGGCGACAACGTTCAGCTCGTCGTAGCTTCGGTTGATGTAAATGCCTTTGTCGTAAAGCCTTGTACCGACGGCGCCGTCGAAGACGAAGATGCCGTCCGCCTCTATCAATTCGCGAAAATCTCTCATAAACAAAAAGCCTCGCCAAACAGCGAGACTTCGATAGAAAAGTTTTGTCTTGGCTGTTTAGCAGTTTATTTAACGTGGTCGCAAGTCGCAATAACTCACCACGATGTAATACCGAATAATGCGACTAAATCGCTCGCCTGTCAAGTTCTTTCGGCGGCTGCGTCAGAGCCGAAACGCGTCCGGTTGAATGGTAGAAGCCTTATCGCGGGATCGCGGATGTTGGAAGCGTGGCTGGTGGAGGCATGATCATGGCTGGCCGCGTGTATTTCGAAAATCGTCGGGTGGCTGATGATGGCGAATGGATAAGAATGCCGTGCCTGATCGCATGCCTCGAAATATCCGTGCCGCGAATTCTATCCAACGCGTGCCGAACGGTTATGCACGTCACGATCCCGATCCGTGCCGGGTGACAAGCAACGCGATCATCACTCACGCGAACTTCCGCTCGTCAACGCCGCTTTCTCCCCTTTCCAAACGCCTAATTCTTTCCGATCATTCCAACTACCTTGATGCTTCACATCCGGTATTCCAAATCCCAAACACCCCATGCAATAGTTGCATTCGTATGAACGACCATCGTCATGCAAAATCGGATCGGAGGTGTGATCGAATCAGTATTGCAGGTAACAGTTTGAATTATGCTTATTTTTTATGCTGAGGGTTGCGTGTGGTTAAATAAAGATATGAATGTGAAAATAATGAGGTGACGAACGCGAGCGACGTGCGGGGCAACACGAACGTTGGTATGGGAAAAAAGGTCGGGCTTTACGGCTGCGGCCTTTTGATACTGGGGTTCGTAATAGTCATTATCGTGCTTATTTTGACGGGAATGTACGTTCCATTTGAAGGCACGGATGGCGTCGGTCCATAATCGATTCAGCATCAGAATGATGTCTCGGCGGCGATAATATGTCAGGCGGAGTCGTTCTGCGCGACAAAAATTATGCTCAAGTATTTGAAACGGATCGCACTGATTTTGGCCGGAATATTTCTTCTGCTATTGATATGGGGCATGGGCATCGAGCCGCGACTCGTTGATGTCAGAGAAGAAACGGCGATCGTTCCTATTCTGCCTAAAAGTTGGGAGAACAAACGAATCGCCGTTATCGCTGATCTGCAAATAGGGATGTGGCTCGGCAATGAAGACACGGTAAAAAAGATCGTCGATCGAATCATCGAGGAGCGTCCTGCCGCCGCGCTTGTCGCGGGCGATTTTGTGTACAAGCCGACCGACGAGGACGAGCTGGAGGATGTGGAACGCGAGGATGCCGCCGAATTTATGGCGGAAGTTAGCGAATCGGCCACCCTATTACGCCCGCTAAGCGAAGCCGGGATCCCCGTCTATGCCGTTCTCGGCAATCACGATTACGGAATGGGCTATCCTGAATCGGTGAAAAACGAGCGGCTCGGCGCTGCCATCCGTCAGGAGCTAGAGGCATCCGGCGTGACGGTCCTCGACAACCGCGCGGTTCCGATCGGTTTACAAAGCGATAACGGAGCACAAAAAGACACTGCGGCTAATGCTGACGGGTCTTTATATATTGTCGGTGTCGGTTCGCTCTACGCCGATAACGCCAAGCCGGAAGTGGCATTGGCGCAAGTTCCGCCCGACGCGCCGCGGATAGTCTTAATGCACGAACCCGATTCGTTCGCCGCGTTTCCCGCGAATGCCGCGCCGCTCGCCCTCGCCGGACACACGCACGGTGGGCAGATCCGCGTTCCGTTTCTCAAAAGCTGGTCGTGGATGTCGCTGTTCACAGATGAAAAAATTAACGCCGACGGCTGGATAAAAGATTTCGGCCAGACGGGCAATCGCCTCTATGTCAATCGCGGAATTGGTTTCAGCAGTTTTCCCGTACGGATCGCCTGCCGCCCCGAACTAACCATCTTTACCCTGCAAAGCTCGCCGATGAAGAAATGAAAAGATCCGCCCGAGTTTGTTGGTTCGACGCGAACAGGATAAGGGGAAGCCTCCTTCTTCTTCAACTTGCGCGGCATCTTTTCTCGCGGCATGCAGCTATGTTGTGCGGAAAAGTTTACTTTTCAGGCGGGTCTACGTATTCTTAGCGGCGCCGAACGCGGATCGCGGGCAAGCCCGAATTCTTTTTATGACAACCGCGAAGTAAACTTCGCCGCACATCGTGGCAGCCTGCTGCTGAAGAGCGAATGACGTTTGAGCGTCGAAGATTGACCACGTTCCCGGCAATGAGAAGATCTATGAGTAATAAGATCGGCCTTAAATTCATACCATTCATTATCCTCTTCCTTTTTGTTCATGCAGATGGACAGAACCTCAAGGACCCGTTATCCGAATTGCCGATAACGATGAGTCTCGAAGACAAATCGCCTGGCTTCCTCATTTACTATATGGTCAAACGTTTCGATATCCCGTTTGGTATAGAAGAAGCCTACAACGAAAATGCGGAATCCCATCGTCTGTTCGGATTGCCGACAAACTTACCAACCGATGCAGTTCATGCAGGTGGTTCTTATTCTGCTGACATTCATTCTCCGTCGATTGGTCTAAGTAATTTGCAAAGAGCTTCGATACAGTCCATCGACGTAGTTGATGAACCTTTGGGACGAGTCTTGGACAAAATATTGGCTCAAATAGATGGATACGAGTGGGAAATTTCTAATGGCGTTGTCAATATTTTCCCTAATACGCATCGAGACCGTGATCTTCAGTCGCTCTTGAACCTTCAAATATCTTCTTTTACCCTCGCGAATGGACGGTCAGTGGGTTTGATCAGAAATAATATTGTAGATCTGCCGGAAATTAAGAACTTCCTTTCTTCTAGTCGTAAGGCCTCATTCGCGATCAGGTCGGATTTTGATTACTTAGACCGACCGATTAACCAAACCATTCAGCTAAAAGATCTCACGCTACGGCAATTATTAAACCGAGTTACGAAAGTAAAGAAAGGAGCGTGGATCCTAAGGAGAGTACCGAATTCCACAGATCCGAAGAAACCCAAGATCGAATTCGAGATTTAGATTCGGCTCAAGAAGTTCGGCGTATTGGAGCGGTAGGAAGGGCGGCGTAGCCGCGAGGCCTGGGGTGAGTCGTTCGGAAAGGCATAGCCATTCCGCACATCGATGGGCGTAGCCCGAAGACGAGGCCCGCCACAGGCTGACGCCCTCGGTTCTAATATGACGACGCTTCACGCTTCCGTTTTGAACTCAAAGTTTTCTGGAGAAAAGGATGATGACGAACACAACACTTTTTCGGGGAATGTTAATCGGGGTCTCATCTCTGTTTTTACTTTGGCAATTTTTATTGCCAAGGGAAAACAACATTATCAGTGCTCAATCCTCGGATATTGAACGCCAGAAACTTCTGGAGCGCGACAAGAATGTCCCAGAAGAAAGGGTCGAGCGGGCGTTTGCAGAAGCGAAGAAGATTCAAGAAGATATTGTAGCTGCCGTCTCGTCGAAATATCCAAAATCCCAACTTCAGCGATCTAGTGCAAGGCATCTGAAGTATGGCAACAGCCCCGGTCGCCGTGGAGTGACGCGTAGCGAGGTGGCATGGCAGATGAACAAAACCCGAATCTGGATGGATGTCACCTTGGAGCTGAACAACGAAAGTGCCCTGAAGTTATCGCACAATGGATTAAAAGGCATATCGATGGGCGAGTTTTTCGATGCTCCGGGTATAGGCGATGAGGCAACCTTGGTAAAAAACGTCGTTTATAATACTCGGGTGAGCCAAGTTAGCATTCATTTCGTCAAAGGCAGAGCTGACGTAAGTGTTTATTTGACGAACTTTCAACGGAAAACAGCGAAAAATGAGAAAGAATTGATGGAGATCGTTCGTTTGATCGAACCGTTGATAGTGGCCAAACCGAATTTCGACGACCTTTAGGCGTTAGAGGATAATCAGCAATCCAAGATGTGAGCTGCAAACTGGTCATCGTCGTCGGCGCTTGGGTGCGCACTATCGTTGGCAGGTCGGGCAGTAGAAGGTGGATCGGCAATTTTGGGTGATGCGGGTTATGGGGCGGGTGCAGTTGGGGCAGGGGTGGCCTTCGCGGCCGTAGACGCGCCATTCGGCGTCAGATTCGGAGCCGTAGATGTTGCCGCCGATGTTTGCGGGGTTGACGGGAATGGCCCGGCCGAGTTCGATGGTCTCATTCATTACGTCGCGGATCGCGGTGTGGAGGACGCGGGCCTTGACCTTGGAAAGCCGGCTGGCCGGAATGGTCGGCTTTGCGCGGGCGATGAACATTGCTTCGGACGCGTAGATGTTGCCGACGCCGCAGACCTTTGTTTGGTCGAGCAGGCAATCTTTCAGCGGCCGTTTTGTGCTTTTCAGGACAGAGAGAAAATACGCCTCGGTGAAATCGTCGGAGAACGGTTCGGGGGCGAGTTTTGCGATCTCTTTGGTTTCGTGGAGCCTCGCGGTCTCGACGATGTTCATCATTCCAAAGTGCCGCTGATCAACGAAAAGAAGGCGTTCGCCGCCGGTCAGCGAAAATACAGCGTGAGTAAATTTTGGGTCTTCGCCAGTGCCGTTGAGCAGTTGAAACCGGCCGCTCATCCGCAAATGTACGATCAGCGTCTTCCCATTATCAAGATCAAATAGAATGTGTTTACCGCGGCGGCCGACGGATGTGATCGTCGCCGAGCTCAAACTTTCGGCAAACTGTTGCGGCGTGAGATTCGGCGCGAGTCGTTCGCGAATGAGCTCGGCAGATTCGATGGTCCGGCCGGTGACGAGGCGGCCGAGATGGTTGGCGACGGTCTCGACCTCAGGAAGTTCCGGCATAGACTAAACGACTGAATAATCCGGCAGGGAAGCCTTGTCGCCTAGGACGGCACCGGGATTGACGACTACGTTGCGGCCGATGTGACAGCTTCGGGAGATGATCGCACTGCGAATTTCGGCAAGCGTCGAGACGCGAGTGTGGGCCCAGATGACCGAATTTTCGATGACCGCTTTTTCCTCAACGTGAACGCCCGGGCCGAGGACCGAGTTGACGATATGGGCGTTTGGTTTCACAATGCAGCCTTCGCCGAGGACGCTGTTCGAACAAACGCTTGCCGCGGTCGCGACATCTGTTTCTGCCCCGCCGACATTGAAACCTTTGATCTTTCCGGCAAGGAAATCCATGTGCCCGGCCAGATAGCTGGCGGGCGTACCGATGTCTCGCCAGTATTCGTTCTCTAGAATGTAGGAGTAAAAATTCAGACTGTCTTCGAGCAAGCCGGGAAAGACGTTGTATTCGAAGGACGAATTCTCGCCTTTCGGGATGCGGTCAAGAACGTTTCGTTCGAGGATGTAAATGCCTGCGTTTATTGTGTTTATGTTCAGCTCGGCGAGCTCTTCGGGCTTTGGCTTTTCGCGAAAGCGAAGCACGCGTCCGTCAGCGTCCGTCTCGACGAGGCCGTACCGAGAAGGATCTTCGACGCGGGCGAGCACGATCGTGGCGTCGGCCTTCGTTTCGCAATGCCGCGTTATGACCTTGCTGATATCGACATCGGTCAGGATATCGCCGTTAAATACTATGAACGTCTGCGCCGTCTCGTCGGCAGCGAACCGGAACGCTCCCGCCGTGCCAAGGGGATTGGGTTCGGTCGTGAATTGCAGGTTGATGCCCTCGGCATCGTAGTTCACCAGGGCGTCTTCGATCTTATTTGGCTGATAGCTGAGCGAAAGCACCACATTCCGCGTACCCGTTCGAGCCAAAAGCTCCAGCTGGTAGAGCAAAAACGGTCGGTTCATCAACGGAACTATCGGTTTTGGGGTATAGACCGTCAATGGGCGAAGCCGGGTGCCTTTGCCGCCGGCCAATATCACAGCGTTCGTTTCTTTCATTTCAGTCCGATCGAAAAGGTCAAGATTACGGAGTTGCAGGGCAAAAATCAATGGCGGAAAAGGCTTCCGAAGTGTTTAACAATTACAAAAAATGTCAAAAAAAGATTGACACTTTTTTGTACAGTATGGTTAAATCAGAAGGTGCAGGCAATGCCCTTGCTCCCTGCTCTTGCCGAAAACATACGGTATTTCGCGATGTCGCGTCTACGCGGTCTCTCCCTGCCCCGACCTCCATACTGGAACTATCAGCTTAACTCACAATGGCTTTTGATAAAAAAAATGCGATGCGGAATGCCGAACGTTTCCTCTCACAGGGAAAGTTTCGTTCGGCGATCAATGAATATAAACAGGTGGTTCAGCATGACTCGCGCGATTTTGGAACGCTGAACATGCTCGGCGACCTGTATGCCAAAGACGGCGACACTAACGAAGCGGTCAAATGCTTCACCGAGGTTGCCGAATATTACGGCAAACAAGGATTCGCGGCCAAGGCGATCGCGGTCTATAAAAAGGTAACACGCATTGCGCCTGCGTCGCCGCAGGTCTCGGAACGCCTGGCGGAACTGTATCGCGAAAAAGGTTCGGTCACCGAAGCCAAATCGC
>JBBQTV010000206.1:0-6701 GCA_038212935.1 Pyrinomonadales bacterium
CGACGGAATCGTACGCGTTCGTGTTGTAAACGATCGGCAGGTTGAAACCATTTTCGGCGGCGATCAAGATCGCACGGGCCATTTGGGGAGCAAAATGTGTAGGCGAGACGAAGCCAATGTTGTGGCAGCCGCGTGCCTGCAACTCAAGCATCATCTCGGCAAGGCGTTCGTGCGTCACCTCATTCTTCTTCTGCTCTTTCCAGGTTTGCGAGATCTGATAGTTCTGGCAGTAAACGCAGCGGAGATTGCAGTTTCCGAAGAAAATATTCCCGGCGCCGCGCGTCCCAGAGAGGCAAGGCTCTTCGCCAAAGTGCGCCGTGTAGCTCGAGACAATGGGAAGCCGGCCGGAATAGCACGCAGCGATCTCATCCGCGAGTCGGTCGTTGCCGCAATCTTTTGGGCAAACGGTGCAAGCGCGCAGAAGGTCCTCGAGCGCTTCAACCCTCTCGAGTAGTTTCTTCTCCCGCAGGAGCACCTGATGCCTTGGAACGAAATCGTCTTCTGCCATGAACATTATAAGTGTATTTGCCGATAACCTCTTTAGGTGCGACGGCCTCGGCAAGTGCCCAGGTGAAATCCATTTCCGCGTTAACGGTCGCGGTGGCCATTCGCGTTTCCTTGAGCATTAAAACGCTGCCCCACGCCAGATACATTATCCCGACAATTCCGATCGGTATCGGTAGCCACCGATATACCGCCGGGAAGATGCCGACTATTGCGATCGAAACGCTCGTCAAAACGAAAAAGCCAAGGCCGTAGTAGAATGTCCCCATTGCCCTTTGCAATATGCGGGCTCGGCTGGTGACTTTATCCAAAAGGCTGACCACCGTATCGACGCGTTTTTCGTAGAGCGGTATCGATTCTTTCTCGTCGGTAGTAATTAACTCGCTCAGTCGCTGTTCGAGATCGCGGACTCGATCAACGACCCTTCCGAGCCTGGTCGAGGTCGAAAGCACAAGCGAACCGGTTGCCGAGATGAGCAACGCGGGCGTGATCATTGCCGTCAGGAATTCGATCGTCGAGCTTAGTGCCCGAGGATCTACATCTACGAGGTCGCCGGAAGCAAACATTTCATCTATCCTTATTCAAAAGACGCCGCAAATTTTGCCTTACTTCAAGAGAGAATACTATGTCCGCTGAGATCCGAAAGCAAGGAAACATCGTCCTGCTCCGCCACGAAAGCGAAGTTCTAAAGGAAAACCCGCTTGGTGACCCGCACATCCGCGATTTATTCGTTTATCTGCCGCCCGATTATAACGATAGCAACGAGCGATACCCGGCCGTTTATTGCCTCACCGGCTTCACCGGCCGCGGCAAGATGCTGCTCAATGACAACGCATTTTCGCCCAATATGGCCGAACGCATGGATCGGCTCATCGCTGCCGGAACGATTCGTCCGATGATCGTCGTTATGCCGGATTGCTTCACGTATTACGGCGGGTCGCAGTACATCAATTCGACCGCGACGGGCAGATACGAAGACCATCTGATCGATGAAATCGTACCGTACGTGGACGAGAATTTTCGCACCTATGCCGATCGCCATTCGCGGGCGGTAATGGGCAAGTCATCCGGCGGCTACGGCGCGTTGATAATGGGAATGCGGCATTCGGATGTCTTTGGCTTGGCTTGTTCGACGAGCGGAGATGCGTATTTCGAGTACTGCTATCCACATGACTTTGCGGCCGCTTTTCGGGCGATCAATGGAGATCCAGTGGGATTTATGAAGCGATTCTGGGCTGAAGAGAAGAAGCCGAAGAATTTTCACGCCGCATTGAACACGATAGGCATGTCAGCCTGCTATTCGCCAAACGGAACATCATTCGACCTTCCATTTGATCTGCAGACCGGCGAGATCCGGAGCGGCGTTTGGGAACGATGGCTCGAACACGACCCGGTCCGGCTTGTGGAAAAACATCTGGAAAACCTCAAAAGCTTGAGGCTGCTCTATTTAGACGCGGGGTCGAGAGATGAGTTCAATCTCGACGTCGGTGCCAGAATCCTCGCCGGTCGGCTTACTGAAAATGGGATCGAACACATCCACGAAGAATTCGATGATGGACACATGGGCATCTCGTATAGATATGACCGCTCGTTGCAGTTGATCTCCGATGCGATCTGATCGCTAGGGCCACAGCGGTATTCTTCCCCACCGTCCGGTACGTGCGGTATTGAGCCAAAGTGCTCCGTAGATAATGGCGAAGACACTGAGAGCAAATAGGTACCTCGGATCGGTCGATACTCCGCGATAAATACCATATAGGCCGGCGACCACCCATACACTTCCCATCGCTGCGGCGAAGGCACGGCTTCCGGAACCCAACGCATCGTTTGGCCTTTCGTCTTTTTGATTGATCATTTACCGATGACCCGGCGCACTTCGTTGCCCATGCGGCCGGTCGCCATATACCACATCATCTTAAAATCGCTGATGAAGGACCAAACCGGATACTTAAACGACGCAGGTTTATTCTTCTCCACGGCGAAATGCGAAAACCAGGCGAACGCATACCCGACAACGAGAAATAACGGAAAGAAATACCAGCGACTCGTCCAGACAAACCAAACAAGCAGAGCCAGTCCAAGCGTCGTACCAATAAAGTGGAGCGCACGCGTCAGCGGCTTGCTGTGTTCCCTAACGTAAAAATCCCAAAACTCGCCGTAGGTTTTGATCATCGTACCCCCGAATGCGAGGAATTCTACTCGATTACGCGGCCTGTTTCAACTCGGTTTGCACCGGTGCGAGGTCGGGCAGTTTGATCTGTTTCGCCCAGCCGAGCTTTTCGAAGATGCGGATCGCGATCCAGTTCATATCGAATTGGTACCACGACAGGCCGTGACGGGCCGAGGTCGGGAATGCGTGATGATTGTTATGCCACCCTTCGCCGAAGGTCAGGATCGCGACGAACCAATTATTGGTCGAAAGGTCGCCGGTCTCGTGCGGGCGACCACCGTACATATGCGAAAGCGAATTGACGAACCAGGTCGTGTGCCATCCGAAAACGACGCGGGCGGCAACGCCCCAAACGACCATCGACCATCCGCCGATCGCGAAAAAGACAAGAACCGAAACGGCGATCGGAACTAGATAGAATCGCGAGATCATTCGGTGGATCGGATCCTTTAGCAGGTCGGGGATGTAGCGTTTCAGCGTTTCTTCGTCATGGTCCTGCGCCTTGCCCCAGACGACCCAGCCGATCTGCGGCCACCAGAACCCCGAGCGAGCCGAGTGCGGATCTTCGTCAGTGTCGACGAATTTGTGATGCATTCTGTGCGTTGCGATCCACTTATTTGGCGAGTCCTGCATCGACATCGAAGCAAAGATCGATAGCACATATTCGAGCCATTTGGGCGCCTTAAAACTGCGATGCGTCAGCAGGCGATGCCAGCCGAGGCCGACGCCCAGGCTGCCGACGATCCAATTGCCGACAAGCAACGCCGCGAGATTCTGCCATGAGAATGTATAAATTATCGGGATCGCCGCGAGGTGAAAGAACGTTACCATCACGACGTTGCGCCAGTTAATGGTGCGGTGGAACCGCCGAAGCGGGTGGACATTTTGCATTAAACTTCCCTTTGCTCGAAGAAAAACTAGAACGTGTATAGACTAACAGTTTCGGCGAAGAGCGAATGTAATAGTTGGGTAAGATTTGGGATTAGAAGAGCCGCTTGATGGATTGTTTGGATCCTGTGAGATCTATGCCTATTTCCAAAACAGTTTCAAACCATAACGCTCGAAACTAGAAAGTTTGGCATCGCCGCTCACAAGCGTAAGATCCCGCTGGATCGCCATATCAGGATTCGTTCGAACGAATATCAATTCCAGTTTCATTTTCGACCACTGGCACCAACTCTGCTATCGGTTCACCGGTATCATCATCGGTGATCACAAAAGAGTTGCCGGCAATAACCCCTTTGACCAAACTGGATACTTGTCTTTTGGCTTTGCTGGCAGGAACGAATGTCTCGGACGTACCGTTGTTTTCCATATAATCTCTAAATGCAACACTTAGCTGTTTCAGCAGCATTAATCTCTTTTCGTCGAAGCTGTCGACGTCCGGGCGGTTTACGGCTTTCTTGTCAAGTTGACAAGAAGAATAAGGTTTCGGATTACTTAACGGGAATACTCGAACTTATTTGGCTCCCGCTTCGGGATGCGATCCGATGAATCAATCACCTTGTTCAAAGGCAACTCGGCTTCGGTCGTCACGGTGCTGGTATCAACATTTTCCAGATATTGGTAAACCGGTGGGTACGCCATTATGCGCCGTCGAATATCAGCCTTTTGCTCGTCGGTCGCGTTATTAAAGAACACGAATGTAACGACTTCGTGACCATTTTCCGGAATATTGCTGGAAACTCCGCCAACTCCTGGCCTAGTCATTGATCCGCTGACTCCATGCGGTTCCGAAAGTACAGTTCGCCAAAAATCTTGCACTTCGGCGTGCGTTGCTTCCCTTTTAAACACTACTTTATTCGCAACATCCGGAACGATCGGACTCATCGGCTCCTGATAGTAAGCACCTAACTCCAAGTGTTTCGATACCGTTGCTCCGCCGAAAAAGCCGGTTGGAATAAGTAAGGCGGCGAGTATGAAAAATGGCCCCTTCGATTTTCTCAGGGACAACAAAGCGATGCCGGCTATCGCAAGAACAAGCGCTACAACTGCAACCAGGACGAGCATCGGAAGAAAAACAAATCCCGCAACGTAACCATTGGAACTTCTGACGACGGGAACGATTGCAAGGACTCCGAGCCCCAATGAAACTATCGAGGTCGCAAAACATGTCCAACGGAGTTTGTTCATTATTACCTCAATCAGCAAACGCGACGGTTAGTTGTTTCAGCTTTAGTGAGTCGGTTTGATCAAGGGTTTCGGTGTCGTTGCGGTTGATGTCGTTGTAGAGGATGTCGCGTTGTTGAGGACGGAAGCCGGCTTCTCGGATCTGGTAGCGTAGATCTTTCTCGTTGGCCTCGTTATTTGCACCGGCTGCGGAGACGACGTTCTCTTCGATCATGATCGAACCCATATCGTCCGCGCCAAATCGGAGTGCGGCCTGACCGAGCCGAATGCCCTGCGTCAGCCAAGACGCTTGAATGTGCTGAACGTTATCGAGAAACAGCCGCGACACCGAAAGCATTTTTAGATAATCGATGCCCGTCGGTTCTTCGGTGATCTTGCGACCGAGAGCGGTGTTTTCGCGTTGGAAAGTCCACGGAATGAACGCTGTAAACTCACCGTAGTTCGGATCGATTGCCTTTGCTGCAAGCGCTTCGTCCTGAACCTGACGAATGCGTTCGAGGTGACGAACGCGGTGTTCGACACGGTCGCCGATGCCGAACATCATCGTCGCGGTCGAGATCAAGCCGACCTTGTGCACGGCACGCATCACGTCAAGCCACTCATCGGTCGTGCACTTGGTCGAGACGCGCTTGCGAACTTCATCATCGAGTATCTCGCCACCGCCGCCGGGCATCGAATTGAGCCCCGCAGCCTTCAATCGCCGAAGGATCGTCTCGTAATCGAGCTTTGAGATCAGCGAGATATTGTGTATCTCGGGCGGCGAGAAGCAATGGAGCTGAAACTCGGGATATTTTGCGTGGAGCGTGGACAATAGCTCCTCGTACCATTCGATATTGAAATCCGGATGAAGCCCGCCCTGCATCAGCACGCCTGTGCCACCGAGAGCGATGGTTTCATCTATCCGACTGCAGATCTCGTCGATAGAGTGAACATATGTTTCCGGCTTCCCGGGCCGCCGATAGAACGCGCAGAATGTGCACACAACATTGCAAACGTTCGTATAGTTGATGTTGCGGTCGATGATGTAAGTGACAACGCCCGCGTCATTCTTGCGATTCCTGATCTCATCCGCTGCCAAACCAATGCGGACAAAATCATTCGATTCAAGCAAAGCGGTGCAATCTTCGCCCGTCAACCGCTCACCGGCCAAGGCTTTATCCAAAATTGGCTGTACAGATATTTCCATCTCGTTTCCTGATATAATCTTATCAAATCAACTCTTAAATCCTCAGAATCCCATTCAGCTAAAGTGGCGAACTAGATTCAGGGCTCAGGCGTGTGCGATGAAATGGCAGGTGCAGTAAAGCGACAGAAAATAAAAGCGAAGTTCACGGATGCTGCGGATCAAGGCGGCGGGTGGCATTTCCTTGTGATCGAACGCGCGGTCGTAGATAAATTCGCATTTGAAGGCAAGGCAAAACGCGTTAAATGTTCGATCAACGGTACCGATCCGTTTCAATGTGCCCTTATGCCGTGGGGCGAGATCCACTACATTCTGGTGAATAAGCTGCGGCGGACTGAACTGGGGCTGAATGTTGGCGACATCGTCGACGTAACCCTGGAAAAAGACGATAGCAAATACGGTCTGCCGATGCCCGAAGAATTTCGCGAGATACTCGATCAAGATCCCGACGGCGACAAGCTATTCCATGCACTCACGGCCGGCAAGCAACGCTCGATACTTTATCAGGTCGCGCAGCCGAAAGACATCGACCGCCGCATTCACACAGGGTTGATATTCATTGAGCATCTAAAGAAAAACGACGGCAAGGTAATCAGCGATCAACTCGCCGAAGAACTCAAGCGCCCGATATTCTGAATCCCGCCATCCGCATTCTTCGAATTCAATTCTGAACGGCATTCGGTCAGATCGAAAGAATTTTCGTACGCATATTAC
>JBBQTV010000207.1:0-6681 GCA_038212935.1 Pyrinomonadales bacterium
AATGCGGCGATCGGCGTTAGTTGGCAGATCTTTCTCGTCGTCATCGTCTTCATCTCGTCGCTCTTTACCGGAATGAGCATCTTGGTTGCTCGATTTGCCGGAGCGGGCGACGAACTCAGAGTAGATCGAACCGTCTATCAAGCCTTTTTGACCGCGATAATCATCTCGGTAGGGGTCATGGCTCCCGTTGGCTACTTTGCTTCGCCATTTTTACTCGACCTGGTCAATGCAGAAGCCGGCGTCAAAGCCGAGGCACTTCCCTATCTACGTATAACCTTCATTTTCAGCCTCGGGTTGATGATCTTTTTCATGCTCAGCGGCGCATTGCGCTCGGCGGGAGATGCCCGCACACCAATGATCCTGGGTGTGATCATGACCGTGTTGAATCTGGTACTCAACATTATTCTCATAGGCGGTGTTGGTCCCATACCGGCATTTGGCACGACGGGAGCGGCAATGGGTACGAGTATCGCGTCCGGTTTGGTCGCGATCTACGCACTATATAGACTGCTGGCGGGCGGATGGGTAGTTTCCTTTCCGAAGGGTCTCGGCTATCGGCCGGATTGGAATATCATTCGCTCCATCTTTAAGTTTGGCTTGCCGACCGGGATCCAGGGCATCGCGATGAATGTCGGCGGAGTTTTTATGCTGGCTTTTGTCGGTTCACTTGCTCAAAGTGCGGCGGCGCAAGCGGCCTTTGCGGTCGCCTATGGCCAGCTTTTTTCGTTGGTGACGTGGACCTCTGTCGGGCTAATGGGAGCCGCCGCAGCTGTCGCGGGACAAAATCTAGGCGCAGGAAATCCGGAAAGGGCGAGCCAAGCCGTTCATACCGCCGCCAAATTCGGCGTCGCGGGATCAGCATTCCTCGGCCTATTCTTTTTCTTTTTTCCGGAACAGCTGCTCGGCTTTTTCGGGATGAATGAACCCGCGGTCATCGAGATCGGAAGCCAGCTGCTACGAACGCTTAGCATCTCGGGACTTTTTATCTCGGCGGCGTTGACCTACACCGGCGGCCTGCAAGGCACGGGCGACACAAAAAGCCCGCTTTATATCTCGATAATCTCGCAGGTAGTGATACCGCTAGGTATTTGCTTCGCGATCCAGCAGACGATCGGCCTGGAACCGATCCATATTTGGATAGCGATCCTGGTAGGCCACGCGACGCGATTTGCCCTCAGCATCTACAAGTTTCATCAGGGCAAATGGCAAAGCATCGTCGTCAACATCGATCGGACGGAAGGCTAGGCTCGCTTTCTTCGGGTTCCTCGTCGGAATCGGGAGCTTCGGGGTCGAACACTTCGTAACCGTGAGCGTCGTCGTAGTAATAGCTACCCTCCGTAGCTGGAACTTGATCGGTGGAATCGCGTCTTTCCAGACTCTCGTCATTATCTCCGACTGACTTTTTACCTTTCGGATTTACCGTCATACTTTGTATATAATCATTTCAAAATCTCTAACGATTTCAAATACATCTATGAAGAAATGTTATTTTTCGCTCGTTTTGCTGCTTCTGTCTTGCGTCATCTTCGTCGATGCCCAGAAGCTCACAGTTCGTGAAATAATGGCGGAGCCTTCGATCGCGGGGCAGCGTGTTTCGGGCGAAAAGCTTTCGCCGGACGGCACAAAGGTCGTTTATTTATGGAACGCCGAGGGCAAGCCGAGGCTCGATCTTTATCTTGTGGCGACGAGCGGTGGAACTGCCGAAAAGATACTGAGCCCGTCGGAATTGCCCGTTCCCTACCGAGCTCCGGAGAAAGAGAACAAGCTTGATTACGGCGTCGAGATTCGCGACGAGTTCGTCCGCGAACGCGAGAATCAACTCGGCAACTTCGAATGGTCACCTGATTCACAGCGTTTGATCTTCACCTACGGCGGCGACGTCTATCTACTGGCACTGGATTCAATGAAGCCGCAGCGTATTACGATCACCCAAGTTCCCGAATTCGGGGCACGGTTTCTTGATAACGACAGGATCATCTATTCGCAAAGCGGGCATGTTTTCTTAATGCATCTCGATCGGCCGCTAATGATCCAATTGACGCGCGAGTCTAATCCGCAGCAGTTCAAATCGGTCGGTGCGACGACGACCAGCAAGGACGGGAATATGTTGGCGTATGTCGTCAGCGACAGTTCGAAGCAGCGGCAATTGATCGTGCCGAATTTTCTACCAGAGTTCGTTACCGGAGGCGGACCAAGGCGAGGTTGGACCGAGCAGCAGCTTTTCGTCACCACGACCGATGGCAGCCGCCAGACACCGCACGAAATCAAGCTGCCAAAGCACGAAGGCGTTTCCAGCTTTCGCCGCATGGTGTGGGCCGCGGACAACCGTTCGCTGATCGTCGACCGGCTTGACAAAGATACGAAACGCCGCCAGCTTTTCTATGTCCATAACGCAGGCGGTAAAGACGAAAAGATAATTCTCGTTACCGAAGAGACCGACGACAAATGGCAGGCACCGCTTTCGACGATCTTCGAGCCGAATCCCAAAAATCCCGCACAGCTTTTCTTCGGCTCCGAACGCGACGGTTACAACCACCTTTATCTTGCAACGCGAGACGGAGACGCCTTCAAGACCGAACAGCTTACAAGAGGAAAATGGCAGATCGAATGGGCAAAATGGTGGGATGCCGATGTAGTTTTCACGTCAACTCAGAATTCAAGACTTGCGACGCCAAATTACCCCGGTTATGCGGAGCGCCAATTATACATCTACCGCACTGCTCAAGCCGAAATTATCCAACTTCGTCCGGGAAATGGGATGCGAACAGGTTTTCAAGGCTCAGAGAATTCGGAAATTCCTCTTGTACTTTTCGAAGGTTCGGCGTGGAATCACCCCGGCGAACTTTATGTTCAGCGAGCAGATCTCACCGCGTCGCCTGTCAAGCTTACCTCAACCACGCCCGAAGCATTTTCCCGGATCAAATGGACGGTTCCACGGTTCATCGAAATAAACTCAAAAGACGGCAAGAAAATACCGGCGAAGATCTATCTTCCGCCCGGACATAACCCGAAAAGCAAATCAAAATACCCGATGGTCATATTCGTTCACGGTGCGGGTTATCTGCAGAACGTGATCAACGGCTGGAACAATTATTACCGCGAGTTTATGTTCAACGACATGCTCGCCAAAGAAGGCTATGTAGTACTGGACATCGACTTTCGAGGTTCGGCGGGTTACGGCCGTGATTGGCGGACTGACGTTTATGATTTTCTTGGCGGCAAGGATTTTGACGATCACATCGACAGTATTGACCACATGGTCGCAAATTACGCAGTCGATCAAAAGCGTGTCGGTGCTTATGGCGGAAGCTACGGCGGATTTATGGCCGGTATGCTGGCAATGCGTGCCCCAGATCACATCGCAGCGGCGGCTGCACTTCGACCGGTATTTGACTGGAAGAATTACTACGCCGCCAATCCGGGTTACACCGCTCAGCGTCTCGGTTTTCCGGATAAGAATCCCGAAGCTTACAAGCGGAGTTCCCCGATCAGTTATGCCGACCAACTCCGACGCCCGCTGCTGATCCTTCACGGAATGGCCGACGACAACGTTCATGTTCAGGATTCGGTTCAGCTGATCGAAAAGTTGATACGGCTAAACAAATCGCAATACTTCGAAGCAATGCTATATCCATCAGAAAACCACGGCTTCGTCCGGCCCGAAAGCTGGGCCGACGAATATGAACGCATCCACGCCTTTTTCAAAAAGCATCTTGCTGCCAAATGATAAAAAAAAAGGCCGCCCGAAATCATCCGGACGGCCTTTTCCCTATCTAGTTGACGTTTATTCGGCGTTTGCCTCCGACCGATCGTGGATGGTCGTACTAAGCGTCAGAAACGCAGGAAAACCAGTGGGGATATCCGAATCGCCGATCGTATGGCCGCAAACCTGATGGCCAAGTCCGAGGCTGCGGAATGCAGCTTCGTCGTTTAGAGCTACCAGATCAAAGCCCGTCAAAAGCGAAGCCATTGCCGTCGCTCCGGAATCCTTCCGCGGCAGCTTTTCATTCATCATTGCCGTATTGTATGCAAATGCGGCCATGATCGTTGCCGAACGTTTCAGATCTTCTTCAATAGTTCTGTCGGCAACATCCTGTGTCGTATGCCACGTCCGACCGAAGTATTCGATTGGATCCTGAATGAACTGGAAGCCCGGCAGGCCGACTGCGTCGAACGCCAAGTGATCAGTACCACCGACCGAATTTACACTCACGGTCTGGGCGCCGATGTCGTTGAACGGCCCGAACCATTCCTTAAAGATCGGCCTGAGCTGTTCGTTCCCTTGCATATTGATGCCGCGGATCTGGCCTGTTCCGTTGTCTAGGTTGTAATAGGCCGAGAACTTGTCGTACGCAGGCGTTTTAACGAGCTGTGCCCGCCCGCCGGCCATTGCAGCAAATGCAGCCGTATCAGACCCATCGCCGATCTTCGCAAAGTTTTTCGCCACGTAACCACGCGAACCCAAAAGCCCTTGCTCCTCGCCTGTCCAAAGGGCGATCCGGATCGTCCGACGCGGTTTGACGCCCGATGCTGCCAGGATTCGCATAGCTTCCATAGCAACCGTAGTGCCCGCACCATTATCAGTCGAACCGTTTCCGCTATGCCACGAATCGAGATGTCCGCCGATCATTACGAGCTCATCAGCAAGGTCCGTCCCCGGGATCTCTGCGATCGTGTTGTAGCCGGTCAGGTCATCTTCGTAAAACTGAGCTTTAAGATCAACATTCATCTTCACAGGAACGCCCTGCTGTACGAGCCGATAGATCCGGTTAAATTGTTCGGTCTCCGCAACAAGCTGCGGAATGGTCGGTGCAGCTCCCTTGCTGTATACACGCATCCCGCCGAAAGGGTTCGCCGGCGCTCCCTCCGCTGCAGGAGCTGCCGGTGCCGGGCTTGCTCCCATAACACGGATCGTTCCCGAATCGGTACCATTGCTAGGCTCTACCAAAACTGCAACACCTTCTTCGAAGTAAAAACGATATTTTCGCTGGTTGAATTGCTGTGCGGAGCTCGCCTGAGCTCCTGCAGGCCGGCCGCGGTTCTGCTGAACGTTTTCGGCGGGCTTCGCTGCTTCGAGCTTTGCCAGTTCCTCATCTCCGACGCGAGTCGCGAGCGGCGTAAAGTTCGGCGTGACCGATCGCTCCGGAGCGGTAAGAACGATTGCCCCTTTTAGCTTTCCGCGATATTTCTCCAGTCCGGCTTCATCTGTAGCATCAATGAAGAAAACGTCACCGGTGATCGCTCCATTTGTCGACGGCGACCACGCTTTCGGATACGCTCGGAATGCGACAAATTCGTCTCCGGCCATGACGGAAACTGACAAATTCTTGAGCTCCCAACCTTTGCCAAATTCGCCCCAAGGATCGATAGCAGCATTCTTCATGCCCCATTTCTCGAGCTGCTCTTTGGTCCACTTATTCGCAAGCCGTTGCTTCGGCGAATTAGTTAGGCGTGCTCCGATCACGTCGCTCAAATACTTCATCGTCGCCATCGCCTGCGAACGATTCATTCCTTCGTCACGAATGCGGTCTACCGCCGCTCGCTCGGCCGCCGTTCCTGTCTGCCCAAAGGCTAACCCGGGAAGCAACAGGCTCACGGCTATCACAAATGCAAATGTCTGTCTTCTAAACATTATATAATCTCCTAATTTATTGGCTTTCGCTCTCATTCTGCTGGATAACTGTGCAAGACCGCAAGTCATCGGAAAGATATGTGCAAGCTTGGATGTTAGATACGCACTGCCCGATGTCAAAGTTTCAATAGCTACCGGAGATCTTCTACGTAAAATGGCTGGCGAATCGGACGCCGACCGCTAAACTTGACCTCAAGTTCTATTGATAAACCGACTTGGGTAGTGGATAATAGCTAGTTTCTGCAAGGTTCTACAGGCAGACATCGTTTGTTTATGCGCATATTAGTAACCGGCGGGGCCGGGTTCATCGGCTCTCACCTATGTGAGCGGCTGCTCGGTGAGGGAAACGAGGTGATCTGCCTCGATAATTTCTTCACGGGCCGCAAGGCGAACATTGTTCGCCTGCTTGATAGCAAGAGTTTTGAGCTCATCCGCCATGACGTGACCGAACCGATCTTGCTTGAGGTCGATCAGATCTACAACCTAGCTTGCCCTGCGTCGCCAGTCCATTACCAATACAACCCTGTAAAGACGGTTAAAACCAGCGTTATGGGTATGATAAACATGCTCGGCATGGCGAAACGCGTCAAGGCTCGAATCCTGCAGGCTTCAACGAGTGAGGTCTATGGAGATCCGCTGATCCATCCGCAGACAGAGGACTATTTCGGCAACGTAAACCCGATCGGCCTTCGTAGCTGTTACGATGAAGGAAAACGCGTAGCCGAGACGTTGATGATGGATTATCACCGCCAAAACGATGTCGACACCCGCATCGTACGGATTTTCAACACTTACGGCGAGCGGATGCTCGAAAACGACGGCCGCGTAGTTTCGAATTTTGTGGTTCAGGCACTTCGTGGTGAGGAACTTACGATCTATGGCGATGGTGAGCAGACGCGTTCGTTTTGTTACGTTAGCGATCTTGTAGACGGGTTGATACGGCTAATGAACGCCGAGGCTGAGGATATTCACATGCCGGTGAATATAGGCAATCCCGGCGAGTTTACGATGAGCGAGCTCGCCGCCGAAGTTGGCAAATGCGTCGGTAA
>JBBQTV010000208.1:0-6597 GCA_038212935.1 Pyrinomonadales bacterium
ATGGTACGCCCGGCCGGAAAGCGAGCTGCTGCCGGATGGCTACAAATGCGTAGGCTGCGGCGGCGCCGACTTTAGAAAGGAGACCGACATTCTCGACGTCTGGTTCGATTCGGGTTCGAGTTGTATTGCCGTGCTTGAGACCCGCGGCGAAACCCTGCGCTTCCCGGCGGATGTATATTTCGAGGGCGGCGACCAATATCGCGGCTGGTTCAACTCGAGCCTGATGTGCGGGATCGCAGCGCACGATACGGCCCCGTATCGGCAGGTCATCACGCACGGTTGGGTCGTCGACGGCGAAGGCAAAAAGCAATCGAAATCACTCGGCAACGTGACCGCTCCGCACGAGATCATCGACAAATCCGGCGCCGAGATCCTTAGACTTTGGGCCGCGGCGGTGGATTACACGGAGGACGTTCGATGTTCTGAGGAGATCCTTTCGCGGGTCGTCGATGCGTATCGCAAGTTTCGCAACACGTTGCGATATGCGCTTGGTAACCTTGATGGCTTTGACCCGGCGACGGATTCGGTGGCGGACAATGAGCTTCTTGAGATCGACCGCTGGGCACTCGCAAACCTCGACGACGTGACCGCAAAGGTCGTCAAAGGTTACGAGGATTACGACTTTCAGGCGGCATACGGTGCGATCTACAACTTCTGCACGGTAACGCTGTCAGCACGATATTTTGACATCATAAAGGACCGGCTTTACATCCTTGGCCGTCGGTCGCACGAACGGCGTTCGGCTCAGACCGCGTTGTATCGGATCGCCGATACGCTCTGCCGTCTGCTGGCTCCGATAACCGCGTTCACGGCAGACGAGGCGTGGGAAAATCTGCCCGGCCAAAAGGTCGCGTCCGTCCACCTTGCGGAATTTCCAAAGGCCGCGGGAGAAGTGGACAAGGCGATGGCCGGGCGATGGGAGAAGATCTTCGCGATCCGCGATGAGGTCCTGCGTTCGCTCGAACTCGCGCGAAACGAAAAGCAGATCGGCTCGTCGCTTGACGCCAAGGTCGTCCTGACGACCGAAAAGGAAACGACGCGATTCTTGCTCGACTATTTTGCGCACCTTCGATATATCTTCATCGTTTCGCAGGTCGAGGTGCATGAGGGTGATGAGTTCGCGGTGAAGATCGAAAAAGCCGATGGCGATAAATGTGAACGCTGCTGGAATTACTCGGTACGCGTCGGTGAGTTCGATAAATATCCGAGCGTTTGCGAGCGATGCATCGAGGCACTAGACGAACTTGAAAATGCGGCTGCGGCTTAATTGGAGGAAATTTTGAGATGAGAACATTGACCGCGTTACTTTTTATCTTGGCATTTTCGTTGGCGGCGTTCGGGCAGCAGGTCCGCGAACCAGCAAAAGGTTCCGCCGAGCGGACGGCCATTCTTAACGCACTGCGTGTTCCGGTCGAGCGGGAATTAAAGCAGAAGATCGTATTTAACATCGATGACCTTAGGGTCGTAGGCGTCTGGGCATTTATCGGCGGCAGTCCGCAAAGCCCGGCAGGCGGCCAGCCGGACTACCGCGGCACGGAATACCAGGAGGCAAAGGATGCAGACATGTTCGATAACAATATCTTTGCACTCCTCAAAAAGAACGGCGCGAAATGGCGGGTCGTCACCTACGCCATCGGCTGCACCGACGTATGTTATGCCACTTGGTGGAGCGAGCACAAAGCACCGAAGGCCGTATTTCCGTATACTGAATAGCAAGTGGGCAAGAAAGATACATATTGGAAGCTCGGCTACCTGCTTATAACCGTTGGGATATTCCTGATGGACCAGGTGACGAAAGCCTGGGCGGTCCGGCGGCTGCGATTTCAGGACGACATTCCGGTCATTTCGGGTCTGCTGAATTTTGCATACGCACAGAACACAGGCGTTGCGTTCTCGATGCTCGACGATTACGGCGACGTCGGCCGCTGGGCGCTTTCGGCAGTGGCGGCCGTAGCGGGCATGTTGGTTTTATATTTCTTCTGGAAAACGCCGAGGTCCGATGACCGCATCTTAGGTGCATTGGCTTTATTGCTCGCGGGAATCGCCGGGAATGTGACCGACCGCGTTCGGCTCGGCTTCGTCGTTGACTTCATAGACGTCCAATTCGGCTCATGGCATTACCCGACCTTCAACATCGCCGACATGGCGATCGTAGCCGGAGCGGGCTTGCTGATCCTCGATATGTTTTTTGCAAAAAGTAGCCAAAAGCCAGAAAACAACGGATCGATTCCGCATTCCGAGATCCGCGATCCGCAATCGAAAGATGTATCCTGAATTATTCCGCATCGGTGATTTTCCTGTAACTAGCTACGGCCTTTGGCTGGCGGTTGGGATGTTGGCTGCGCTGTTTGCGGCTTCGCGGTTGGCGGCACGCGACGGGCTGCCGCGCGAAAGGATCTACGATCTGGGGTTGTGGACGCTGGTCGGCGGCCTGCTCGGATCAAAGATCTTGATGCTGCTTGTCGACCCGACGGCGCAACTTTTTACCATCGATTTTCTGCGATCCGGCGGCATCTATTATGGCGGATTGATCGGCGGATTTTTGACGGTCGCCTTCCTTATTCGGTTTTATAAGCTTCCGTTCTGGAAAGTCGCGGATGCGCTCGCCGCCGGATTAGCTCTCGGCCAGGCATTCGGGCGGCAGGGCTGCTTTGCGGCGGGTTGCTGCTGGGGCAAACCGACGACGAATTGGTGGGGCGTTCATTTTAGTGACAAGGGCCACGAATACACCGGCGTCCCGATCGCCGACGGCGTCCACCTGCATCCGACGCAGCTGATCGAGAGCTTCACTATGCTCGCGGTATTCGGCCTTCTCGTCTGGATCCACCGCACCAAGAAATTCGACGGCCAGGTGCTTATCGCCTACGGCATCATCTATTCGATCTTCCGATTCTTGATCGAATTCATCCGCGACGATCCCCGCGGTGACCTTTGGGGATTGACGACGGCGACCGGCCTCTCGACATCGCAGCTCGTCAGCCTCGTCGTCGCTGCCGCGTCCATTGCATTCTTCGTTGTCCGATACCGGAAACGTTCGGAACAAGAATTGTAGACACTCCCAATGACTCAAGCTGCAATAGATAATAAGGAAGAAAACGCTCTTGTGTTTTCGCCGCAAGCCGACGACATCGGCATGCGGCTGGATGCGTATCTGGCTGATCAGATCGAGGGCTGGTCGCGCTCGCGGCTGCAGCGGCTGATCACCGATGGCGATGTGTTGGTGAACGAGAAAACGGCGAAGGCGTCGTACAAAATACACGCCGGCGACGAGATCGATGTCGATCTGGTCGAGGCACCTGCCGCGGTTTTCGAGCCCGAGAACATTCCGCTAGACATAATTTTCGAAGACGAATATCTGGCCGTCATAAACAAACCGGCCGGCATGGTCGTTCATCCGGGCGCCGGCAACGCGGATGGAACTTTGGCTAATGCCTTGGCTTATCACTTCGGATTCGGGATCTCTGATCTAGGATTTTCCGATGACAGCGAGCAATCCGCAGATGAAAAACTGAAATCGAAGATCGGGATAGTTCACCGCCTCGACAAAGAGACATCCGGCCTGATCGTCGCCGCCAAGGACGAGCAGACGCATGAGGCTCTTTCGAATCAATTTCGCGACCGCGTTGTTGCCAAGCAGTACGTCACGCTCGTTCACGGCAATCCGCGTGAGAACAAGGGCACGATCGACCGCCCGATGGCACGCGACCGCTGGCACCGCACGAAAATGACCGTCGCCGCCAACGGACGCAACGCTCTGACGATGTGGAAAGTGCGGCAGCGGTATAAGAAGTTCACGCTGCTTGAGGTAGAGATCAAGACCGGCCGCACGCACCAGATCCGCGTCCACCTTGCCTCGATCAATCACCCAGTCGTCGGCGACGGAACCTATAACGAAGGACGCGACAACACCGTCAACGACGCCGATATCAAAAACGCCATCCGCATCCTCGACCGCTTTTTCCTCCACGCCGAAAAGCTCTCGTTCGACCACCCAAACACCGGCGAACGCCTCACTTTCACCTCAGAACTTCCGACCGAACTGGCCAACTTTTTGACCGTACTTTAGTCCGCGAAACAAAAGGCTCTATAATGTAGCGACCGTTATCGGTTCGTGTCGCTTCGCCTGTTTTCGTGGACCAAATAATTCAAATATGAAGAACCTCTTTTTCGTCATCTGCCTAATCCTCACATCGTCCGCTTTCGCTCAGTCGAATGAGATCGACATTGTTCCCCGACCTCAAAAGTTTGAACGTAGTGAAGGTGCATTCGAAATCAAGAGAAACACCCGAATTATTGCATTGGGAGAAGGAGGTCGGAGCATAGCCGACATTCTTAATTCTGCATTGCTCGAAAGATATGGGTTCAAACTGCGAGTAAGTGACTCTGTTAAAAATGTTGAGAATGCAATTCTTCTAGGCAGCCTGAACTTCGCCGATACGGAAGGCAAAAACGGGGCCTATATTTTGGATATTGAGCGTAAATCTATCAGTTTGCTGGGCGATCCGCAGGGTTCATTTTGGGGTTTGCAGACTTTGCTACAGATACTTCCATCGGCAAGCAACGGAAATATTATGGTTTCGGCGGTCAAGATCAGCGACCATCCCCGCTTCCGCTACCGCGGGATGCATCTCGATGTTGCGCGACATTTTCAGCCGGTGGAGTTTGTTAAGAAGTTCATCGATCAGATGGCGCAGTATAAGTTCAATTATTTTCACTGGCATTTGACGGAGGATCAGGGTTGGCGGATCGAGATCAAGAAGTATCCGAAGTTGACCGAGATCGGGTCGAAGCGGCCGGAGACGATGGTCGATCGCAACTTTTCGCCATACATCGGCGACGGCATTCCGCACGGCGGCTTTTACACGCAGGAACAGATCAAGGAAGTCGTCGCATACGCCAAGGAGCGGCACATCACCGTCATCCCGGAGATCGAGTTGCCCGGCCATGCGTCGGCCGCGCTCGCCGCGTATCCGCAGTTTGGCTGCAAGACCGACTATCAGTACAAGGTGCAGACGACGTGGGGCATTTTTAAGGAAGTCTTCTGCCCGACCGAAGAGACGTTCAAATTCCTCGAGGACGTGCTGGACGAGACCATCGCCCTGTTCCCCGATTCGCCCTATATCCACATCGGCGGCGACGAGGTGCTTAAAGATCATTGGAAGGAATCCGAGTTCGTTCAGGCGCTGAAAAAACGCGAAAACCTGAAAGACGAAAACGAGGTGCAGAGCTATTTCATCCGCCGCATCGAGCGTCACCTTTCGAAACGTGGTAAGAAGATGATCGGCTGGGACGAGATACTTGAGGGCGGCCTGGCGCCCAACGCGACGGTTATGTCTTGGCGCGGAATGCGCGGCGGCATCGAGGCGGCGAAGTCGAAACACGATGTGATAATGACGCCGACCGATTTCGTCTATTTCGATTACGGCCAAGGCGACCCCGCCTACGAACCGCTCAACATCGGCAGCTACGTTCCGCTTTCAAAAGTTTACAGCTTCGAGCCGGTTCCGCCCGAGCTCACCGCCGACGAGGCGAAATACATCATCGGCGGGCAGGCGAATATCTGGACCGAAAATATGAAAACGGCGTCCCACGTCGAATACATGGCGTTCCCGCGGATGCTCGCTTTGAGCGAAGTGCTTTGGTCAAAGAAAGAGGATCGCGACTTTGCCGATTTTCAGCGGCGGCTGAACGCGATCCTGCCCCGGCTAGATAAGCAAGGCGTGAATTATCGCATCCCCGAACCGGTAGGACTAACCAACGCCGTAATTCCAAAGGGCCAAGCTATTAGCATTGGCGGAATCCGTTCAGAGATCCCGGGAGCCAAAGTCCATTTTACCGTCGACGGTTCAACGCCAACGGAGCAATCACCTCTCATCCCGTCGCGGTTCGTTGCGAACCCAGACGACGGTGAGGTACTTACTTTAAAGACGATCGTCGTTCTGCCGAATGGCCGGAAAAGTGCGGTTTATGCTGCAACCTTTATACGCGGCACGATGCGAGAACCCGACGTGACGGATGCGAGCAAACCCGGCCTTGCTTACGAATTTCGTATCGACCGTGGCGATCCGTCCGGCAAAGGCGAGCTGTTCACAGGTTCGACCCGTTCCACATCACTCAATCAATTCGCCACGCGGTCGAACCTGACAAAGCCGTTTGCGGTGACATTCGACGGCTATTTCCGCGTACCGGAGGATGGTGTTTATGAGCTTCAGGTCGATTCGACTTGGGACGCGACCGTCGTGCTCGGCACTGAAACGGTCATCGACGACGACGGCACCAAGGACCGCAAGATCCGCTCGGCGATCGTCCCGCTCAAGGCCGGATTCCACAAGATGTCGATCCGATACAATCACCGCGGCGGCGATTCGTCATTCCGCTTCCGCTGGGGCATAAAAGGCCGCGGCCTGACCCAGGCATGGGGCGGAGAATTTGTGCACTAGGAAGGAAGCCAGAAGCCAGAAGTCAGAATCAGGAGTAGCTGCATGAGAAATTACAGATGCCCGCACGGAGTAAGTTTTCGGGACTTATACCGAACTGGCCGCCTGCTTACGCTGGCGGTTCTGACACTGCTCACCGCTCACGGCTTACTGATCACGA
>JBBQTV010000209.1:0-6481 GCA_038212935.1 Pyrinomonadales bacterium
CGCTCAGCGACGTCGAAATGATAAACGCCGGAAGCAGTACGAACGTCGCAGTCCGGGTGTTTGCTCCCGAAGGAGCGGCTTTGAAAGTCGTAAACACCTCAGTATCGGCTCCGGCCGGATGGTCCGCCACATCTATCGAGCCGCCCGCAGCCGCACCGTCGACCGGTTTCCGGCCGCGTAACGAGACCGCTACGAACGCCGCATTCTTCAGCGTTTCCGCTCCGGCAGATGCCAAGCCGACCCAGCCCTACTGGCTCGAACGCCAGCGTAATGGTGCGACCTTCGACTGGTCTGCCGCCGGCGACGCCAAGAACATGCCTTTTGCGTCACCGCTTCTCGTGGCCAAGGTAACGGCTGAGATCGGGGGCGAAAGCATCGTCATTGAAAGGCCCGTCGAGTATCGCTTTGCCGATGACATCCGCGGCGAGATACGCCGAGACGTTCAGGTCGTCCCGGCCGTCACGATCGGACTCGGGTCAAATCAACTGATCGTTCCAGCGTCGGCTTCGGCGACGAAGCATCGCATCGTCACGACCATCACCAACAACACCACCGGAGCGGTCAATGGATCAACTAACCTCGAAATGCCGGCCGGATGGACAGTCGCCCCGGCATCAGCGAACTTCGAACTAGCTCGTGCGGGCGACAAGGGAACGTTCGTATTTGAGGTGACGATCCCCGCGAATGCCCGGCCGGGAGCTTTCCCGATCACTGTGGCCGCCAACGTTGGCGGCAAGCGTTTCACGCAGCAGATGCAGGAGATCGCGTATCCGCACATCCAAACGCACCGCATCTATACCGATTCCGTCATTTCAGCGAAGGTGCTCGATCTGAAGGTCGCACCCGTCAAGGTCGGCTATATCATGGGCAGCGGCGATCGTGTGCCGGAGGCGATACAGCGAATGGGCCTTGACGTGACCATGCTTCGCGAAAGCGACCTTTCGACCGGCGATCTTTCGCAGTTCGATACCATAGTCGTCGGCATCCGTGCCTCGCAGGCACGGCCTGATTTCGTTGCAAACAATGGCCGCTTGCTGAATTATGTCCGCGAAGGCGGAACGCTTGTCGTCCTGTATCAGCAGCACGAATACGTCAACAACAACCTGCAGCCTTTCCCGGGAAGCATGACCGGCGTCACACGCGGAAACCAACGCATCTCAAACATGCGCGTCACCAATGAGAACGCCCCGGTAAAGATCCTGGTTCCGGATCATCCGATCTTTAATTACCCGAACAAGATCGTCGACAGCGATTGGGACAATTGGGTTCAGGAGCGAAACCTTTACAGCTTCACGACCTTTGACGATCAGTACACGCCGCTGCTCTCAACGGCCGATGATGGCGAAGACCCGAACCTCGGTGGCATGCTCTACGCTCCGCTTGGTAAAGGAAAATATCTGTACACTTCATATTCGTGGTTCCGCCAGCTTCCGGCCGGAAACCCCGGAGCTTACCGGATCTTTGCTAACATCCTGAGCATGCCGAAGGCAGGGAAATGAAAGAACAAATGAACGAAAAATTTCCCGCCCGCGGCTACAGGGACAACGTCCTTGCCGATTGTTTCGAGGACGCCAAGAAGTACTTTCTTGAGGCGTATCACGTGGTCGATCTTGCTCACGCGATCATGCTCGAGGAGCAAGGAATCATCAGCGATGATGAACTCCGGTCGCTGCTGAAGGCCCTCCGGCGGCTGGATTTTGAATCGATAAAGAGCCGCGAGTATGACGGAACCTTCGAAGACCTTTTCTATCTGCTTCAACAAGAGATAGCGAAGAATTGCGATTCGGACACTGCGGGCAAGCTCCACACGGCCCGCAGCCGAAACGACATTGACGTAACGATCTATCGCTTGCGGCTTCGCGAAGACTGCCTCCGCCTTCTTCGGTCGGCGATGGACCTTCGAAAAGTTTTCAACGATCTGGCGGCCGAGCATCACGAGACATTGATGCCGGCCTACACACACACGCAGCCGGCACAGCCATCCACCATGGCCCATTTCCTGCTCGGCATGTCGGAAAACACGGGCCGCGATATTCGCCGGCTTCAGCGTGCTTTCGAGAACATGAATTTCTGCCCGCTCGGCTCGGGAGCGATAACGACGACCGGTTTCCCGATCGATCGTCACCGCGTCGCCGAACTTCTGGGTTTCACCGCACCGACGATCAACTCGTACGCATCGATCGCGTCCGTCGATTATTTTACCGAGACGCTCGGTGCTACATCGACGATGCTCATCAACATCGGCAAATACTCGCAAGAATTCATGCTGATGGCGATGATCGAATTCAACGCTCTTCGTCTGCCTGACGGTTACGTTCAGGGCTCGTCGATAATGCCGCAGAAGCGAAACCCTGTCGCTCTCGAACACATCCGGGCGATCGGCAGCAAAGCTCTCGGGCAATCGATGGGTGTTTTCACCGCAGTTCATAATACGCCCTACGGCGATATTAATGACGTAGAGGACGATCTGCAGCCGCTTATCTACAGTGCGATGCGCGATGCCAACCGTGCTGTTGCCTTATTCGCATCGGCCCTTCGGTCCGCGACCTTCAACATTGAGAATCTAGAGCGGCGAGCCGGCGAAAATTTCATCGCGGTTACCGAACTTGCCGACACCATCGTCCGCCGTGAGAATCTGCCGTTCAGTATCTCTCATAAGATCGTCGGAAAAAGCGTCAAGGCCGCTCTCGCGGGCGGATCTGATGTGACCTTCGAGATAATGCAGCAGGCGGCGAACGAAGTTCTCGGCCACGAACTTACCCTGTCTCGCGACGAACTTACGGCGGCTATCTCACCAAAGAACTTTGTTAATATCCGAACCGTCTATGGAGGCACGGCACCAAGCGAGACGCAGCGAGCACTCGGCGTCGAACGCGATAACGAAGCCGCCGACAATGAGTGGTTCAGCAAGGCTCGCGGCGGCCTAGACCGCTCGGCCGAAGCTCTGCAAAAACTGATCGAGGAAAAACTTCGATAGACCATTGACAAATCCGAACCGTGCATTTATTGTTATGAATGTCCGAACTTAATAAGTTCTATCTATATGCATATTGCCGCTGACTACTTTAGCTTTTTTACCTTTCGCTATTTTAGCGAAGCGGCTAAGTATCGGTTAGGTAAATGACGTAGTACAGCAAACCAACCAGATCGAAGCCGTGAACGACATACTGTTCGCGGCTTTTTTGTTTTAGGAGTAAAGGGATGAACATCACCGAATGCAGGGAAATGATAGACGAGATCGATACGCAGATACTTGCCTTGCTGGACCGACGCGCGGAACTTTCGCATTCTATCGGCCGATCGAAGGCGACGGCCGGATTGCCCATCTGCGACCCGGACCGAGAGGCTGAGGTCATCGCACGGATCCAACGCGACAATCCCGGCGGAATGTCAGATGAGGCAGCCGTGCGGATCTTTGAAGTGATCCTTGCAGAATCACGGACGATGCAGGCATCTGCCCTCACCAGATCGGTGACCAGCCCGGTTGTTTATTGATGTCAAGGGTCGCAATACAAGGGATCCGCGGGTCTTATAGCGAAGCCGCCGCAGTCCGACTGCTTGGCGCGGCTGCAGTGATCATGGAGTGTGAGGACTTTGCGGCCGTCTTTCAAGCATTGGACACCGGCGAAGCTCAGCGTGCGGTCGTACCGGTCACTAACCGCATTGTCGGCGAAATTGCAACGGTTGCAACCTGGATCGCGAAAACGAAGCCAACAATAACTGATCGGATCCAGCTCAATATCGATCACGTGCTTGCGGCGGTGCCGGGGACGACGTTTGAGGAGATCTTGCTGGTCGTCTCGCACCCCGAGGCGCTCAAGCAATGCAGTAAGTTCCTGCTCGGAAGCCCCCAGATCGCGTCGGTTGCAGCCGGCGATACGGCGTCGAGCGTGCGACGGATCATGGGTGATGGCATGACGACCCAGGCCGCCATCTGCAGCAGGGAAGCCGCGGCCTTATATGGTGCACATGTAATCCGTGACGACATCGCAGACGAAAAAGATAATTGGACAGAATTTGTTTTGGTCGAACTTCATCAGGATTCATAAGAGGCAAATATGTTAGACGCATTGAAACCGAAAACTAATAATGGCAGCGCCACGCTGCCGCTTGTCAGCGAAAGGCTCGAGCGATCGATCATTTGGGTAAGAGACGTGCCGATCGGCGGAGGCGAAGCGGTGGTGATCGCCGGGCCGTGCTCGGTCGAATCGCGACAGCAGGTGACCGACACTGCGTTTGCGGTCAGGTCATGCGGCGCCGCAATCCTCCGAGGCGGAGCCTACAAACCTCGAACGTCGCCCTACGACTTTCAGGGCCTCGGTGTAGATGGGCTGAAACTGCTTCGAGATGCGGGCGACGAAGCCGGCTTGCCGACCGTGACCGAAGTGATGAGCGAAGACGATGTGGATGTAGTTGCCGATCACGCCGACATGATCCAGGTTGGTGCCCGGAACATGCAGAATTTCGCCTTGCTCAAAAAGTTATCGAAAGCGAGACGCCCGATCCTGCTCAAACGCGGACCCTCGGCGACCGTCAAAGAATGGCTGGCCGCCGCCGAATATTTGCTAAACGGCGGTAACGAAGCTGTCGTGCTGTGCGAACGCGGGATCAAGACATTCGATAACTCATTGCGCAACACACTCGATCTGGCTGCAGTGGCGCTCGTCCGTGAGATGACGCATTTGCCTGTTATAGTCGACCCATCGCACGCGACCGGCAAGCGGAGTATCATCGCCGCCTGCTCGCGAGCTGCGATCGCGATTGGCGCCGATGGTGTTATCGTCGAGGTTCATCCCGAGCCTGAAAAGGCATTATCAGACGGTGCCCAGTCGCTCACATTTGATGCATTTGCGGAGTTGATGGCGGGATTATCTGCTCCAATGAAAGCAGTCTATGCGCAGCAAGCCGTTCCAATGGCCGACGTGTGAATTCGGTTATTTCGGAATAACTAATAAGTGAGAACTGAAAATTATTCGACTATCGCGAGGATGTCGCCGGAGGCCACAGTTTGGCCTTCGGCGACGCGAATGTCTTTGACGGTTCCGGCTTTTGGCGAGCGGAGCTCGTTCTGCATTTTCATTGCCTCGACCACCAGGATCGCATCGCCTTTTTCGACTTCGGCTCCCGCTTCGAGCAGAATCCGAACGACCTTTCCGGGCATCGCGGTCTTTATCTCGGCTACGCCATCAGCCGCCGCATCTGCCGAAGCCGATCCGCGAAGCCTTTTCGGGTCGATCAGCTTGATTGTAAATTCCTTCCCGTTTACCGAAACATTCCGGTTGCCGTACGCATCGTTCGCGGGAGCAACGAAGGTACGATAGATGCGGTTCTCGTGCTTTATCAAAAGCGAATTCGGTTCAGGCTCAGAAGCCTCCAGCACATACTCGCGACCATCGACACTCGCAAAAACACGCCGCCCATCACGGCGTATCTCCACCTCGTGCGTCTCGTCGCCAACTTGAGCCTGGATTTTCATGGTTTATGTAGTGCGACCACGTCATTATCAATTTGTGGCTTTCGAACCATTTCCCGATAGCGGGATTCGGAATAAGACCAGCCAGCAAGTCCAATCAAGGTACCGAACATGACGTAAATTACCAGAAGACTTAGACTTAGATCGATAGAATTTCCCCCAGCCGTGTCTATGATCGCCCTAACGACAAAAAATCCTAATGCATAGAAAAAAGTTTGTCGAACGACATACCACCACTTTCCTTTTGCTCGTGTATACGCCCACCGAACAATTTCTGGGCTGGAAAGGTTTGCGTTCCTTTTCATCTTACTTAAAACACAACTTAAAGAGCGGCCCGACGGGTATAGGAATTCTAATTACGCTGACTGTCCCTCACCCTTCACCTTGTTCGGCTGCGGCGTGATGCGTAAGTACGGCTTGATCTCGTTCCAGCCGGCGGGGAACTTTTCCTTCGCCTGTTCATTGCTAACGGCTGGGACGATTATGCAATCGTCGCCGTCTTTCCAATTCGCCGGTGTCGCGACGCTGTATTTTGACGTCAGCTGAAGCGAATCGATCACTCGCAACAGTTCGTCAAAATTGCGGCCGGTCGACGCCGGGTACGTGAGCATCAGCTTGACCTTCTTGTCGGGACCGACGACAAACACCGACCGTACGGTCAAAGTGTCGTTCGCGTTCGGGTGGATCATGTCGTAGAGGTCCGAAACCTTACGGTCGCTGTCGGCGATCATCGGGAAGTTGACGGCGCTGCCCTGCGTCTCCTCGATGTCCTTTTCCCAACCCTTATGCGAATCAAGCGGATCGACGCTGAGGCCGATCACCTTGACGCCGCGTTTGTCGAATTCCGGCTTAAGCTTCGCGGCCATTCCGAGTTCGGTCGTGCAGACAGGAGTGTAATCTTTGGGATGCGAGAACAGAACGCCCCAGCTATCGCCGAGCCACTCATGAAAATTGATCGTTCCTTCTGTAGTTTCCGCCGTAAAATCCGGCGCTTCATCGCCTAATCTG
>JBBQTV010000210.1:0-6400 GCA_038212935.1 Pyrinomonadales bacterium
TCGTCCGAGCTCGGCTTTGGCGTGTTTCTGCTGTTCATGTATCTGATGTGCGGGGCGTTTCGTCTAGCCAGGTTTAACCTGCAGGCGACGCGGCCGCGTGTATTGATGGAAGGCACGCCCAAGGTCGATAAAAAGAACTTCGTCGGCTTGCCGATACCTCCGGCGGCGGGCCTGATGGCGGCGATAGTTCATTTTTCGCCAATGCCGCTGAGCTCTCACGGCGAGGGATTCGCTCAGTTTTACGCGATGTTAATGATGGTTCTGGTCGCTGTTCTGGGCCTTCTGATGGTCAGCACGCTCCGATATACGAGTTTCAAAACGGCGGGAACGGGGCGGCGGAATCTTTACCTCGTTCTCGTGATAGCCGGTATCGGAATGCTGATGTGGCTTTACTCAAACTACGTCTTGCTTATTCTCGCCGGCGCCTACGTTTCGCATGGTATAATCTGGTACATCGCGAGCATGTTCCGACGCCGCGAACCGCAGCCGGAAACCTCGTAGATGGTCGAAACCGATTCGACGACATTTTACCGACCTTGAATTTATCCCAAACGGACACTCCAGATTCCCAAACGGCGCGCCGAACCATCTGAACGGCGCGTTTGCGACAGCCCTTGCCTGATCGACGGCCGATTCGACGGATGCAGGTTTTCTCATCCGTCAATTTGGCGCTTAACCGGATGTCACCATCCGTCCGAAACAATATTTCGAGCATTCCATCGCCTGCTTAACGATCCGTCACTCGCGGCCGGCGCGCCGCTAACCAATGCGCTTAACGATCCGCCGACCTGGGCGCTAAACGAACCGCCAATATTGGCGCTTAACCAGCACCGCTGAAACTGCTGGAAGATAGCCACAGAGGTCACAGAGTTCACAGAGGTCAGAAGATATTCAAAATTTGATAGGATGATCTCAAAACTCTGTGCTCTCTGTGGCTAAAGAAGTTCTACTTGTCGTTAACAGTCCGCTAGCTGAAGTTGGAGGGTATTCTTTATCAACGTGTTCTGCGAGAGGCGTTTTGGGCGTGGTTGTAGTGTATAGTTATCTGATTCAGACCCTCTGAATCTTTTCTTAAGAATAATCTAACCATCAGGAGAGCGAATGCACCACGTCCTTGAACCCTATCTATGTCTCGCTATGCAGAGACGAGCGATATTCTGTCTGTTTACCATTGGTCTTTTTGCCTTTACCGGCTTTGGCCAAGAGTCGATCGTAGAGGAAAACGCGCTTTGGCAGCCGATCAGCGAATCGAAAGTTGCTCTGCGTGGCGAGCGTCACCTAAGGCCGGAACGATATAAAACAGCCGCGCTGAATGTTGATGAACTGAAGCGTATCTTTAGTTTGGCCCCAGTCGAGAATTCGCCGTCGGCAAAAGGCGGAAGGGCGACGCTGTCGATCCCGGACCCGTCGGGCAAGCTCGTTAAGTTCTATATAGAAGAAACGACGCTTCTGTCGCCGATGGTCGCAGCTCAATTCCCTACCTGGCGAACATATCAGGGCTACGGGATAGACGATCCGACCGCAACGGCAAAGTTTGACTGGACGGACGCCGGATTCCACGCATACGTTCTCAGCACATCCGGGTCTTTCATGATCGATCCGATGCAGACGAACGATGTAGAGCACTACATCATTTTTCGCAAAGACGAATATGGTGAACGTGCCCGGTTGAGCTGCTCGGTCGAGGATGCGGAGGATACTGTTCTGGATCTGTTTGGCAGAGGGGGAAACATCTCTTTCCTTTCAGACTTTGCTCATGGTACTCAATTGCGGACGTACCGTTTGGCCGTGGCGACGACGTTTGAATACACTAACGTATTTCGCCAGGCCGGCGACACTGACGAACAAGCACAGACGCGTGCCTTCGCTCAGGTCGTGACGACCGTAAACCGTGTCGATGGAGTTTACAGGAAAGAGCTGGCGGTCGCATTCAACCTGGTTTCGAGCACGAACCTCGTTTATGTCGTAAACCCTGAGGTTCCGGCCAACTATAACAATAACGGTTCATCGGCCGACCTCACCTCTAATCAAACCAATGTCACCGCCGTCATTGGAGCGGAAAACTACGACGTCGGCCACCTATTCCAAAGTGCGAACGGAGGAGTAGCCCAGCTTTCGTCAGTCTGCGGCTCATCGAAGGCCCGCGGGCTTTCGGGCCAGCCGAATCCTCAAGGCGACCCGTTCGATGTGGACTATGTTGCACACGAACTCGGCCATCAGTTTGCCGCGAATCACACATTCAATGCCGCCAGCGATTGCGGCAGTTCGCCAACAGGTGCACGAAAGGAACCCGGGAGTGCGGTCACGATCATGGGTTACGCCGGGATCTGTTCGAGCACCGCTAACATTCAGCGAAATTCGATCGATATTTTCCACGTACATAACCTGACGGAATCGATCAACTTTCTAACGAGCGGAGGCGGTTCGACATGCGGCACGCTCGAGGGAACGAATACCGCTCCGGTCATCGCTACGCTAACTAATTCCACTATTCCGTTCAACACACCTTTTTCGTTGACGGCATCGGCAACTGACGCCGACGGCGATCCGCTGACGTATAACTGGGAGCAGAATGATCCCGGTGCATCGGCATCCAATTATCCTGCAACGACGGACGATGACGATGTAAGCCTGGTCTTTCGGCCCGGATTCCGTTCGTATCTGCCCACCGCAGAACCCACCCGAAGCTTCCCGAGTCTGAGATATATCCTCGACAACTCGAACGAAGCCGGTATCACTTTTGTCGGCACGTCGACCGTGGGGTCGATCTGCGCCGGAGAATGTATTTCGGGCGAAGATCTGCCGTCCGAGGCCCGAACGATGAACTTCCGCGTATCGGTTCGTGACGGCCGGGGCGGCATCAGCGATCAGGGCATGACGGTCGCTGTTATTAACACCAATTCGCCATTTAAGGTCACAACGCAGGACGCAGGCGGCACGCCCTGGTATGGTACCGAAGAGCGTGAGATCAGATGGAACGTAAGCGGCACGACCGAAAACGGTATCAATACGGCGAACGTCAAGATCTCGTTATCAACAGACGGCGGGCTGACCTTCCCGACGGTGCTTGCGGAATCGACGCCCAACGACGGCCTGCATTCGATCACCGTACCGGTTATCACGACAACGCAGGCTCGCATCAAGGTCGAGGCTATCGGGAATATCTTTTTCGACATCAATGATGCCAACTTCTCTATCTCGGCAGAACTGCCGTCGATCGTTTCGGTCAGCGGGCGGGCGCTTACAGTAGATGGAAGAGCGATCAAAGACGCTCAGCTTTCGATGACAGCAACAGGTGGTATCCGGCGGATCGCCCGAACCAACTCGTTCGGCTACTATCGTTTCGACGATGTTGCTATCGGCCAGGACTACGTCGTCTCCATCGTGACCAAGCGCTTTACGTTTGTTCCGGGAGAGATATTGATCTCGGTCAACGCGGGCCTCACGGGAGTCGATTTCGTAGCCACTCCCTAAGCGGCAGGCTTGCTGACTGCGAACCGGGTCTTGATGTAGTTAGAATGGTTCGTTTAGATCAAGCAAATAGGCGCGACGGTTAGCAGAATCCAGCGTCCTCGGTGTTCGTATTATGCGAACGCAGAGGACGCTGATCTTTTTGTTGAGGGATGATCTTCACTAGCGCTCGAAGGCAGCCACCTTGCCGGGCGAGCGGCGTTTGGCGACGCGTTTATGTTTGGGGTGGCCTTCGATCTCGACGTCGTCTTCGAAAGCGCGAGAGCTGGCGGCCAGCAGAGCGATGAGCGTCAGGAACATCACCGAGATCGCCGTGGTGTGGAGCACAAAATCAAAGAGGCTGTGAACCAGGATCGCAAAGATACCGGCGAGGGCACCGAATGCGATCCCGCGGCGAACGATATTCGTCGTATTGATCGCCCTGCGGCCGGTGTTCCAGATAAGGAAAAGGAATGCGAGTCCGATCAGAATCCCGGGAATGCCGGCGTCTGAAACGACCTGAAGGTAATCATTGTGTGCCTGCTCAACGCGTTCGAGTCCGCTGTAGGTATCGTACGGCGTATAGGCGACGCCGAAAGCTCCGAGGCCGGCGCCGAATGGCAGATGGTTTGCAATAACTGCGAGGGTTACCGTCCAGATGTGTGTACGGTCAGTGGTGATGTCCTTGGTCCCGGCTGTGTCAGTTACGCGGGACAACGACGTGTCGCCGCCCACAAAGAAAGATCCGCCGACGATCGCGGCGATCAAAACAGCTGCCAACGCGACGACCACGAGTTTGTTCGAATGCCGGCGCGAACGAATTGTCAGGATCACAAGAAGCACGACCTGCGCAAAAAACGCGACCAGCCCGCCGCGCGAACCGCTGAGCAGAAGCGCAACGCCCATCAAGGCAACTGCGGTTATGTAAAGCAAGCGTTTGTCACGCCCGACCGCGCCGACAAAGAGCAAACCAAGCGGAAGTGCGATAGCCATCTCGATAAACGCCGCGAAATTGTGGCGATTCACGAACGAACCATACGGAGCGGCGCCGGAACTCGGCTCGTAAATGCCGTAGATGAGTTCGGGGCTAAGAACGCCCTGCAGGATCGCAAAAAATGCGTATCCGAAACCGAAAATTGTGATGAAAGCGACAAGCCGAAGCAGCCTGCCTGCACTGTCGATCAACGACATGGCGACCGCGAGGAAGATAAACAGAGCGAGAAGATGAAAAGCGGAAACCTGCGTCGCGAAAGGATCGACGGAGATAGTTCGCGGAATATTCGCTACACCGGCAGCCGCGGCGATCGATCCGAAAGGTATGATCTGGACGAGTCCGTAGACGGCCGTAGCGAGGATCGTGAACGGGATCAGATTCGGTGTAAAACGCACCGAGCCCGATCGAAATGCGCCGACCGCCCAGAGCACTAACATTAACGCCGTAAGCACATAAAAGACGGCGATGATCGGTTGATGGACCGTGCCGTAAAGCAGCGTCGTAAATATGATCACTACAAACAGCAGAATGAATGCGGTCTTGTTGGCCAGCGTCATAAGCTTTTCTGAGCGATATCAGAGCTTGGTAAGCACGAAATCGTCGTACCACAGAATGCCGTTGATCGGGCATTCGCCGTCACAATTTAGGCGGACGGTTCTGATCGAGATGCCGCTGCTGTTAGCGGGAGCGGCGAATTCGAGCGTCCGCTGTGTCCATTCCTGGGTTCCGGCATCATAGGGCGGCCCGGCGGCGATCTGCGTGTCATCGTTTGCGTTGACTATCTGTAGAAATGGCGGGCCGCCACTTCGAAGGTTTTCGGTCCGCGTCCACCACGAAAGCCTATATCTAGCCAGAGGCTCGACCGCGACCATCTGAGCAATGTTATAAAGCTCCGGAGCTACGTAGCCTTTGAAAGTTACACGTAGACTACGGTTGCCGGCCTGTTTGACGGCGGAGTCGGTCGTCACATCGATGCGGCCGTCGCTGCGATAAACTCGCCAGCCGAACAAGGTTTCTTCAGGGACACCAATGAATTTTTCGAAGTCGCCATTCGTCACGGTACCGGTCGCGGCGTCGGCGTCGAGCCCTGATTGACGCGCAAATTCGACCGCCTCCCCAAAATGCCTTCGGTCATACAGGCCCTGCGCCATTATCCGCGGCAGGCGGGGATCTTCGGCCTTTTGCTCATCGGTCAACATGTTCCAATTGCGGAGGGCGTCGACCGATGCACCGCGGGCGGCAAAGAACATTGCGAGGCTGCGGCGTACGTCAGGAGCGTCGCTGGCGAAACGCTCGACCTGCAAGCCGTCCTGATCGAAATAATCCCAGGCTAGAGAGAATACCTGCTCGCGATAGACGCTGCTCTTTTCAGTCGTTTTCATCAGCTCGACGAAGGCTTCGTCGGTCCTTCCCTGGCGAAGATAGAAATTGCCAAGCTGCCATTTAGGAAATGTGTATGCCGGGGCCAGCTCGACGGCACGCATCAACGCTTGTTCGGCCGCCTCGGGCTTTTCAGCTTGTTCGTATGCCCGGCCAAGCTCGATCCACCAGCGGTAATCGTTCGGCGAAGCACGGACAACGTCTTCAAACAAGAGCACCGAACGCTCAATGGCCTGTTCTGAAAACTCTTCTTTCTCGATCGCCGCCCTAAGCCAACGCGAAAGCGGATCACCCGGTGCAAGGGCGAGTGCGAGATCAGCCACCTGGACGGCCTCGGGTTGTGTCGGGCGCGTCAACTCCGCGAGCATGCTCCCAAGCTGCCAGCGGACGGCAAACCAGAGAAAAATGAGAGCTCCGATGACGGCCGCAGCGAGAATGATCGCGGCGGTCTTCTTATTTAGTTCGATGGTCTTGATCGGCTCTGGCATCTTATGCTGTTGCGAAAAATTCGCTGATCGCCTCAACAACATACTCCTGCTGTTCGGGCTTCAGCTCCGGAAAGATCGGCAAGGCGAG
>JBBQTV010000211.1:0-6318 GCA_038212935.1 Pyrinomonadales bacterium
TCTTATGCTGCTGGCTATCGATATTGGAAATTCGTTGATGAAGTTTGGTGTGATCGACGGCACCGACCTGAAGGACAAATTTGCCATACCGACCCACCGCGACTACGATGCGGACGAGCTGCTTTTTGATCGCCTCCGCCGTGTCGAAGAGCGCTTTCTCGTCATCGACCGCGTTATCGTTTCGTCGGTCGTGCCGGAGATGCAGGCCATCGTCACTGACGCCTGTCGCGAGCTATTTAAGGTTACGCCAAACGTTGTCGACAACAAATGGGATTTCGGCTTCACGATCGATTATGATCCGCCATCGTCCCTCGGCACGGATCGCCTGGTCAGCGCATCCGCTGCGGTTGCGAAATACGGCAAGCCCGTCATCACTTGTTCGCTCGGAACAGCGACAACAGTCGACGCCGTTAATAGTGCAGGGGTGTTTCTCGGAGGAATGATCGCCCCGGGAATGGGAACGATGTCTGAGGCTCTGCGGCTGAAAACGTCCAAACTCCCGCAGATTCGGATAGACAAACCAGACGCTATCATCGGCAGCTCGACCGATGCTTCGATCCGCTCCGGCATTTACTATGGCTATATCGGGCTCGTTTCGGAGATGATCGCACGTCTGCGTCGCGAGGTCGCTCGCAATGACGGCATCGCCGCTGAGCGGATAAAGGTGATAGCCTGCGGCGGATTCGCAAACCTTGTGACGCCGGAGATCGCAGGGATAGACTTCGTTGACGAAAATCTCACACTTGAGGGGCTTCGCCTTCTTGCCGTGGGCCTTTGATCACTTCGCGGTGGCAAGAAACTTCGGCTTTCGGCGCGCCTTGGAACCCTGCTCAAATGCGTACGCTACCTTCAAGAGCATTGCTTCTGACCAAGCCTTGCCAAAGAAAGATATGCCGATCGGCAATTCTTTGACAATTCCCGCCGGGACCGTGATGCTCGGATATCCCGATACAGCCGCGAACGACGAACTCGACACATAATTGCTTCCGCAATCGCCGTTGACGAAATCGATCAGCCAGGTCGGCGCATTCGTCGGTGCGACTATAGCGTCCAAATTGTGATCATGCATAACGGCGTCGATACCTTCGGTACGCGAAAGGTTTTGACAGAGTTCGAGTGCCTCCTTATATTCTTTGCTATCGAGCGATCCTTTTTCGGCCGCCTGTTCGAAGATCTCCTGTTTAAAATACGGCATTTCACGGCTCGCGTTATTCGAGTTGAATTCGATCAGCTGTTCGAGCGTCTTGTGCTCGCCGCCGCGTTCCGCCAGATACTTCTCAAGCCCGTCTTTGAATTCATATAGCAGAACTTCAAATTCCGCCGCTCCAAACTTTCCGATCGTTGGGAACTTGAAGTCAACCAATGTTGCACCTGCTTTCTTTAAAACTTCCAAGGCTTTGTTCGATATCTCATCGACCTCGGGACGGCGGCCCCAATAATCGCGGGCGACACCGATCCGGACGCCCTTCAGCCCCTCCTGCTTTTGCAATTCTTCAAGATCGACTTCCGGCCGGTCGTCTGCTTCGCCGGTCATTGGATCCCGAGCGTCTGCCCCGCGGATCGCATTGAGCACTATCGCCGCGTCCATTACGGTCCGTGTCATTGGCCCCGCCGTGTCTTGGGAATGCGCGATCGGTATAATGCCGCTGCGCGAAACTAGGCCGACTGTCGGCTTTAGCCCGACGACGCCGCAGATAGATGCCGGACAAACGATCGATCCATCGGTTTCCGTTCCGATCGCCACCGCCGCGAGATTGGCCGCGACCGCCGCCGCCGATCCTGAAGACGAGCCGCACGGGTTGCGGTCAAGCATATACGGATTGCGTGTCTGCCCACCTCGGCCTGACCAACCGCTGATCGATTCGGTCGAACGAAAGTTCGCCCACTCGCTCAGGTTCGTCTTTGCCAGTATCACCGCACCTGCGGCCCGTAGTTTTTCAACGACAAACGCGTCATTTTTGGGTGTCGGAGCGTTCAGCAAAGCAAGGCTCCCCGCCGTGGTCTTCATCCTATCTGCGGTGTCGATGTTGTCTTTCAGGACGACGGGAATGCCATGAAGCGGGCCGAGCGGCTTGCCGTCTTTACGCTCTTTGTCTCGTTCTGCGGCTATCTTTCGGGCGTCGGGGTTGATCTCAATGATCGAGTTGATCTGCTTGTCGACGGATGCGATCCGTTTGAGATACATATCCGTGAGCTCGACTGCGGATATCTCGCCTTTGTCCATCTTCGCCCGCATTTCGGCGATCGTCGCTTCTTCGATCTCGAATGACTGCGACGGCTTGCCTGCGAATGTCGATCTGCCCATTGCTGAAAATGCTACGCCGGCCACGACGGCCGCACCAAGAAACTCCCGACGGTCGATCTCTTTCATCTTGCTCCTGTTTGTTCCGTTAGTTACCGAACCTGATGTGTTCGTTGATCTGTAAGACTTTGATCTTATCCGCGATTTTGCCGTTTTCAGCCGCAATCGTCAATTCGCGGAGCGGGGCGCCGGGAGGCTCGTCGGAAAGGTCAAAGGTTCCGTAGTGCATCGGGACAAGCGTCCTCCCGCCCATGTCGCGAAACGCCTTTACGACATCGGCCGGATTGTTGTGATTCGCTTCCATGAACCACCGCGGCTCGTATGCTCCGATACCTAGCAGAACGTAGTCGATCTCAGGAAAAAGTTCGCCCGTCTCACGATAGTGGCGGCCGTATCCGCTGTCGCCGCCGTGATAGATCGTCGTTTCGCCCGATTCTATAACGTAGCCGCCCCAAAGCCGCTGGTTAGTATCAAAAAGGCCGCGACGCGACCAGTGCCTGACCGGCAGAAAATAAACCTTGATTTCGGCGTCATCGATGGCAAATTCTTGAAACCATCCCGTCGTGGCCGTCAGATTGGTCGGCGTCGTCCAATCCTTCAAAAGTTCCTCCGTCCCAAGACCGGCCAAGAATTTCGCATCCGGAAATCTCTCCGCGACCTTCCGCAGCGTTTCTTCGTCCGTGTGGTCGCGGTGGTCGTGCGAAAGCAAAACATAATCGACACGCCTAAGCTGATCGAGCGGAGAGTGCACTTCTGTATATCGAGTAACGAATGGCGGTGTATCAAAGATCGGATCGATCAAGATCCCGCGGCCCGCCAGCCGAACATAGAACGACGCATGCCCGAGCCAGATCAATCCATCTTCATCCGAAGCTAAAAAGCCGCTCGGGTCCATGACCTCGGGCCGAAATGTATCGCGCTCCTTTTCTTCTTGAAATCGGTTTGAGCCGAGCTGCCATCGAAGAAGGTCACGCGTCTTTGGCAAGAAAGGAAATTCATCGTTCATGAACCGCCCGCGTTGATCGACCGGCGTGCCCGGCCAGTCTGCTTTGATCGTCGGCGCTTCTGTGTTCGAGGCCCGATCCGTCAATACCGCTACATCCGAATCGCTCCAGAATGCCGCGCCGACCAGCGTTAGAAACGCTAGGCCAACGACCATCGATATCCTCAGCAACCACTTTTTCATTTCGCTTAAGCCGCTCGCGAGCGAACCGGATATCTGCCGAGCTCATTCAATATCGGCCGTAGATTCGCGATCAGATCGTCATGCGCTACACCATTCGAAGCGACGATCCCGCCCCAGTTCTGCAGGTCGCGGACGTCATAGGCGTATCGCTTGCCGAACAGATCTGTCATCATTCCGCCCGCCTCCTCTAGTATGATCTGCGGGCCGCATGTATCCCAAAGTTTAGTTCGTGGACTCGGGTGAATATAGATGTCGCAGATTTGGTCCGCGATCAGGCCGATCTTTAGACCGACGGAACCGCGTTCGACCTTGTGTCGAATTCCCAACGAATCGACGATGCGGGTCATATTTCGCGACTGATGGTTTCGAGAAACCGCCAACCGCAGATCACCGATCACCGTTTTGTCAGACACAGCGAGTCTGACCGGCGAGGCTCCATCTGTTTCTGCAAACGCACCGGCACCTTTCAGTGCCGAATAGACGACCTTGTGAAACGGAAGCAAAACGACACCAACGACCGGTTCACCGGCGACGGCAAGCCCGATCTGAACGGCAAAATCGCCGTCGTGTTTAATGAACCCTGCCGTTCCGTCGATCGGGTCGATTATCCAGACGCGTTCGCTCGCAAGCCGACGCTCGGTGGCGTCAGGCTCCTCTTCGGAAAGGATCGCATCCGTGGGAAAGGCTTCCGCCAGTGCAGCAACGATGATTCGGCTTGCCTCGCGGTCAGCGGCGGTAACCGGCTCGTCGAAGTTATCAACGCCGATCTTCGTCTCCTCAATAAGTTCGTCGTTATAGTGCTTAAGAATAGCCTCGCTGGCGATCCGGGCCGCCTTTAATGCTTCATCGAGTTCTCTTTCGTACATGTAAGCTGATATCAATTATTTCGGGTCGGCCAGTTCGCGTATTCCGCAATTCGGGCATATCAAATACCGATGGGCAGGATCATCCCACTTCGCTAAACCTTTATTCGATAGCTCAGGGTTCTTCGATTCCGATTCGCCTTCGGTCATTATTCGCGAACGCTGGCCGTCGCCTGACGTCGCGGACCCCGCTTCCCTGGCGCAATGCCGGCATTTCCAACCAAATCCATCATTAAAAAAATCGTTCAATTCACGCATAAAAAATGCAGCAGGTTTTTGCCCTGCTGCATTTTATCCTATCACTCCTGTTACTCCTGCGTCCGCCGGGTCGTTCTGCTTTGCGGCGGTGGAGGCGTCAGCCGAACCGGTACCACGACGGTCGACCCGCCCCGATAGACCTCGACCTGGATCGTCTGGCCGAACTGCTTGCGGTCAAGTAATCGATAGAGGTCGTCGGGATTGGTGATCGCTTCGTTGTCGATCGAGACGATGATGTCGCCGATCAGTATCGAACCATCAGAATCACGCGATAAGCCGCGAAGCCCTGCGTTTGCAGCAGCTCCGCCGGGCAGTACCGCACCGACAAGCAGGCCGCCTTCGACCGGCATGCGATAGCCTCGCTGCGAGAGAGCCGCAACGCTGTCAAGATTTGCACCAAGCTTCGGCCTGCGAACTTCGCCAAACTGTATAAGCTGCGGGATCACACGTTTCGCCGTGTTGACCGGTACCGCGAACCCAACGCCTACCGAACCACCGGCGGGCGACAAGATCTGCGAGTTGATGCCGATCATTCTGCCAAACTTATCAAGCAGCGGCCCGCCTGAGTTTCCCGGATTGATCGACGCATCGGTTTGGATCGCCGCATCTATCGGACGGTTGTTACGCGCCCGGATCGGCCGTTGCAGCCCCGAGATGACGCCCGTTGTCAACGTCCTGTCCAAGCCGAACGGATTACCGATCGCGAGCACCTTTTGCCCGACGGTAAGCCGGTCGGAATCACCTAGAGGTACGACCGTTAAGCCTTCTGCCGGCGGATCTATCTTTATGACCGCAAGATCTGTATCAGGGTCGCCCCCGACGACCTTGGCGACATATGTCTGATCTCCGCCAAAATTCACCGTCACACGCTGAGTTCCCTCGAGTACGTGATAGTTGGTCAGAATGTGGCCTTGCGAATCAATGACCGAGCCGCTTCCGTTGCCCCTTCCTTCTTGTGCATCGCCCCACCAGCCTTGGCTGATCGTGGTCGTGTTGATAAAGGCAACACCGGGCGAGATGGTCCGGTAGACCTCGATGTTGTTCTGCTCGTCAGAGACTTGGGCCGGTTCCGTGATGCCCGGCAGCGGGTCTTCAGCAAAAGCCTGTTCCGCCGAATCGGCCCTCGGCCAGAGAAGTGAAAAGTTGTAGATGGCCGCCGTCGCCACGACCGCGATAAGTGCTGTCGAGAACGCAAGCAGCAATATCTGTTTCGCTGTCAATTGGTAAACTGGTTTGGTATTCATGATCTCTCGCAATAATAGAAAATATCTTCGTAGCTGTTTGATGCCCGAACAATATTATTTAGTTGTGTATTGCTTTACGACAAACCGACCGGCTTGGTTTCGATTGAAATTTTGGCGGGATCAACTGCGGCTAAGCGAGTGATCACTTATGAAAAGATGGCAAAAACACTCGCGGCGGACTGGGGAAGCTCGCGGATGAAGTTTTCGGATAGCAGGCCAAACGCAGTCAGTCCCGTCAAGATATGGACACCCATCAGGCCGATGTATAGCGTCAACGCCACCGTAACGCCGTATTTCGCAACCTTTCGATTTCCCCACTTCAACAGAACTGCAGCCACGATCAGCCCCATAGCTATCTTTGCCGAAAGGAATGTCAGATCGCCAATGTCCAGCAGGCGCGCCATTAGTTGATTTCCTTCCGTTGCGGAACCGCTGCGGACCCAAACGAGCGTTAAGAGCGCGTCC
>JBBQTV010000212.1:0-6306 GCA_038212935.1 Pyrinomonadales bacterium
CGTCACTGAGCAGGCCGCGGACGGCGTTGGCGTAACAGCCATCACCTCACCCACGGGCAGCCCGGTCGTCGTAAATCTGGCTGGCCGAACTGGAACGATCACGTTCAACCAGGCTGCACTTCCGAATAGCCTGATCAACGAGCTCGCGTTCACCAACACGGCGACGGGTCTTCCGCCACCGCCACCGCCGGCCACAGTTCGATATGACTTTGACGGCGATGGCTCGTCTGATGCGGCGATCTTCCGTCCGTCGACGGGTACATGGTGGTACGCCGCCAGCTCCGCTAATGGCGTGCCAAGGGCGATGCAATTCGGCATTGGCACCGATAAGACCGTAGCAGCGGATTATGACGGCGACGGCAGAACCGATCTTGCGATCTATCGCAATGGCGAATGGCACATCCTCGGTTCGACCGCGGGATATATCGCACGCCAGTTCGGTATTCCCACCGACATACCGCAGCCGGGTGACTACGATGGTGACGGAAAAGCCGACATGGCTGTTTATCGTCAATCTGACGGAACATGGCACGTCCTTGGAAGCCGCGACGGTTATATGGTGCTCAGGTTCGGTATTTCGACCGACATTCCTGTTGCAGCAGATTACGACGGTGACGGCAGAATGGATGTGGCAGTATACCGAGAAGGTACCTGGTACATTCTCGGAAGCCGTGACGGCTTTAGTGCCATGAAGTTCGGAATAGCAAGCGACCGACCGTTGCCGGCTGACTACGACGGCGATGGCAGAGCTGACGCGGCAGTTTATCGCGGCGGTATCTGGCATGTTCTCCGGACCACTGAGGGCTATACCTCTGCTCAGTTCGGACTTGCCAGCGACGCTCCGGTTCCGGCTGACTACAATGGCGACGGACGTACCGATATGGCCGTCTATCGTCAATCGACAAACGTTTGGCACATTCTGGCCTCGGGCCCGGCTGATGCGGTTTACACCAGCATGCAGTTCGGCAGCGAAGGTGATGTGCTGATGAACTACTAACCTGACCCGGTTGCGGCAGATCGCACATCTGTCGCACCTGGCCCTCCAAAGAAGCTGCCTGGAAAGAAATTTCCCGGCAGCTTCTTTTTTCTTTCCCCGGATTCTCTATGAGGAAGAGTGGCAAGCTGCAAGAGAGAATCGTCGCCACCCCAGGTCACAGCATCCCGATCAGATAGAAGGGTTACTTTTTGCGTAGATAATCATTCGGTTCTACAAGCTGAAGGTTGGGATCGCTCGTAATTCCCTCGCGCAGATACGGGGCGTGGCCCTGACCGAAGATCACCAGCACTCGGTCTTGCGGCGATTCAATTGTCTGCAAAATATTGGTCAAGATCCGAAAATTCCGCTGATACCATCCTGCTAATACATCCGCGCCGACGTATTTCTCCTTATTGCGGACGTGGTTCATTTGCAGATAAAGATCTTTCGTACGGTCCTGAAGCTGTGGTTCGTTCAATTCGCTGAGCGCCTCGCGCACCGAAATTTGAGCGTGCCTTTTCTGCAACTCAGTGATCTCCGCCATCGCCTTTTGAAAAGTTGAAAGAAACTTCACATTTTTTGTCTCTTGAGCGGCTGCCATCACGGCATTGAAATCCATTCCCATTCGGTTGTCAGCTAAATAGATCCGTTTGTGCCCAAGACGCTTTGCCAAACGAAAGCCGAGCTGGTCGATCTCATTGGCCGTGAGCGTGTATTCGCCCTTCAGAAACTTTTGAAAATCGTTCTGCAGCGAATCGTTTTCGGGCGTTGCCTCTACAATGATCTTTGTGGGTTTGAATTCAGACAACAGACCCAATACCTCGGCGATCTCGCTCTGCTTTTTTTCTGAAAGATGGTCCGGGTAATCTGTCTTTATCACATCCGCGTTCGGATTCTGAAAATGGTAAACGCCAAGGATCATTACGCGGGCTTTGTTCGGTTCCTGAGCCGCAGCGATGCTGGCAAAAAGCAGCATCAAGCCCAGAATGCTCCAAAAGCAATATTTCCGTCGATGATCGAAAGCCATAGTTCTCCTCCTGAATTTCCAAAAACTCTATAAACCGAAGCGGACTCGCATCAGAAATAGCCATGTCAACGCCGACGCCTCAACTTTTAAGCTGCGACGTTTACGTGGGCGGAACTTTATCAAAAGTTGCTGCGTATTACCATCACTAGTGCGAAACCCAAATTTATCGGGTTCTCGGGTTTCACCTTAAATAATCCGGGATCTTTCTTACAAAAAGGAGCAAAACATTCATGAAACGACAAGGCATTTTTCTAATCTCCACACTTGCTCTAATGTCATTAGTTCTAGCGGCGGTGGGCTGCGGTGCCGGCGGCGACGCACCCCAGACCAACGACCTCCCCATCGGCACAAAGCTCGAGAGTTTTGCCCTGCCTGATCTCAACGGCACCGAGCGGTCGCTTGACGATCTGAAAGGCGAAAACGGTGCGGTCGTGGTTTGGGTTTCAGCACAGTGTCCGGTGGTGAAAGCCTACAATGTAAGGATCAACGAGGCCGCCGACGAATTGAAAGCCAAGGGGATCAACATGATCGGCATCAATTCGAATTCAACCGAATCGCTCGATTACATCACGTCCACCGCAGAAGAGGTCGGTTACAAATTCCCCGTCCTGATAGATAAAGGCAATGTTCTCGCGGACAAGCTCGGCGCTGATGTCACACCCGAGTTCTACTATTTCGGTAATGACAACATCCTGCTCTATCACGGAGCCCTCGACAACGACCGCTCCGGAAAGAACGTGACGACCAATTACCTACGCGAAGCGCTAAACTCGGCCCTGAGCAGCCAGGCCATTCAAACAAACAAAACGAACGCTTTCGGCTGCTCCATCAAGCGTGCTTAATGTTTCCGCAATATCTTAGGAGAATCCATATCCATCGCATCTTCTTTTTCATTGGGATCTTTGCGATTCTTTCGTTTGCCATCTCCTGCACGCAGACGAAGGAATTCGCACAAATTCCGCCGGCTGGGACGGCACCGCGGCGCGCAGGTCCACCGCAAGTTGTTCAGATCGACGACGCAAAACTCAAACAGCTCCTCACACCAAACGGCAAGCCTCTTCTCGTAAATTTTTGGGCGACGTGGTGCGGCCCTTGCCGTGAAGAATTCCCCGACCTGGTCAAGATCGACAGTGAATACCGGGGCAAGATCGACTTCATTACCATTTCGCTCGATTTTATCGAAGAGATGGATACCGGAGTGCCTCAGTTCCTGTCCGAAATGAATGCGGAAATGCCAACCTATCTACTTATCAGCGGGGATGAGAACAAGCTGATCTCGTCCATTGCCGAAAACTGGAGCGGCGGCCTGCCGTTCACGGTCCTTTACAACGAAAGCGGCGACAAAGCGTATCTCCACCAGGGCAAAGTATCTTACGACACCCTAAAGTCCGAGATCGAAAAGGAATTGACCCAATAAAAAGGTGCCGCAGGAATTGTGGCCTTTCAAGATCAAAAAGCCGGAGCTCTGGTTTTGAATGTTTTCGAGTAATACAATAAAGCAGAGATTGCAATATTGAAGGCGCGACGCTGGTCGTTCCCGGCAAATGAATAAGCTTTTGGACATACCATTTTCGGTGTTGGAACTTTCGTCGGTCGGCGAAGGGCGCACGGTGGCGGAATCGTTTCGGGACACGCTGGATTTTGCACGCAGCGTCGAAAGGTTGGGCTACAATCGGTTTTGGCTTGCCGAACACCATAATATGCCGGGCATCGCGAGTGCGGCGACATCCGTCTTGATCGGTTATGTCGCGGGCGGAACGCAGAAGATCCGCGTCGGAGCCGGCGGCGTAATGCTCCCTAATCACGCGCCGCTTGTTATCGCAGAACAATTCGGCACGCTCGAAACGCTTTATCCGGGACGCATCGACCTAGGCCTTGGTCGGGCACCGGGAAGCGACCGGGCGACCGCCCACGCATTGCGGCGGACTTTAGTTTCGGACGACGACGATTTTCAGGAACTGCTTGCCGAACTGCAATTCTTTTTCCGCAAACCGGTACCGGGCCAAAAGGTCCAGGCGGTTCCCGGCGCCGGTTTGGATGTTCCGATATGGCTGCTTGGTTCAAGCGGTTTCAGCGCCCAGCTTGCTGGAAGACTTGGCCTGCCATTCAGTTTTGCGGCGCATTTCTCGCCGGAATTCACGCTTCCCGCATTAAAGCTGTATCGTGATAATTTTCATCCGTCGGCGGTTTCGAGTGAACCGTATGCGATGGTCGCGTTGAACGTCTTTGCCGCCGAGACCCATGAAGAAGCACAGCGCTTGTCGACGTCCCAACACCAGGCTTTTTTGAATTTGATACGCGGCAAAACCGGCAAAATGAAGCGTCCTGTCGATGACATGGATGAAATTTGGACGCCGCAAGAAAAGGCCCTTGTAGAAGCCCGGCTAGGCGGTTCGGTGATCGGCGACCGCGCCGCCGTCAAGGCCGGGTTGGAGGAATTTGTGGAACGCACACAGGCCGACGAACTGATGATCAGCGGCCTTTTCTACGAACACGAAGATCGCCTGCGTTCCTTCCGGATCGTCGGAGAGCTCAAGAACGAAGCCGTCTCCTCGGTGGATGAATGAAGCGAGAGTGAGATAGCGATTTCTCGTCCGTTCGCTTCACGCTTTTCGGGTTCTGATGTATTCTTTCCGTTTACGACTTTCTAACTTTTTATAACGAGGAAATTTAATTAAATGAGCACTTTAACATTTGGGATCATCAAGCCGGACGCCGTTCGGGCCGGGAATCACGGGGCGATCATCGATCGTATTTTATCGAAGGGATTCAAGATCCGTGGGATGAAGTTGGTCCACCAGTCCCTCAAGGACGCTGAGGGATTTTACGCCGTCCACGCCGAACGTCCTTTCTTTGGTGAACTTACGGAATTTATGTCGAGCGGTCCCTGCGTCGTACTTGCACTTGAAAAGGAAAATGCCGTTCCCGCATGGCGCGAACTGATGGGCGCAACCAATCCGGCCGAAGCCGCCGAAGGCACGCTGCGTAAAGACTTTGCATCGTCGATCGGCGAAAATGCCGTACACGGGTCTGACTCTGATGAAAACGCCGCCATCGAGATCGCTTATTTCTTCAGCAAGCTTGAATTAGTTTAAGTGTAAAGGTATAAAGGTCAAAGTTATGTTGAGGGCGAAACGGATGTGTTCGCCCTCAGCATTTCAGAATATTCCAGCTCCCGCAGTAAATTGGCGTTCCGGTTCCCGTTCACTCGTAAACTATTATGAAACGTTGCCCTACCTGCGAAAAGACTTTCGACGACAATCTTCGATTTTGCCAAGCTGACGGCACTCCGCTTGTCGACGCCGTCGAGGAGCTAGACCCGTACAAAACGATGGTCGCTCGCCCCGGCGAATTCGCTGCGGCGATTCCGCCATCGGCGAAAGAGCCTGATGCCAAATCGCCGAACGCAGAGGCCGATCTGCTCGAATTGCCGTCCGACCACGATGCCAACAAAACGCAGGTCGTATCTGAAGCCGAACTTCGAGCCGAAATGGCTAAAGCAGACGCTGGTGAATCCGAGGTCGTAGATCTGCCACCGATCAACGATGCAGCACCTGAGCCGCCAAAATTCAACGAACCGAGCGTAGAGCCGCCGCCTGCGTTCAGCGGAACGCCGCCGCCTCCGGCATCGCCTTTTGCTGCGGTTCCGCCAAAGGCACACGAACCTGAAACGCCGAAGCAGGACGCTCCGGCTCCGTTTTCGGGCGATCTAATGGGTGACCCGTTTGCCCATACGACACCGCCGATCCCGTCTCCGTTCAATAGTCCGCGCGAATCAACGCCCGAGCTTTCGGCCCCGCAATTCGCCGAACCGGAAACGCCTAAATTCAACGAGCCTGCGGGCAATCCGTTCGGGCAATCTGCACCCAAGGAAGACCAACAGATGGAGCCCGCTCAGTGGAACCCTCCCGCTGCACCCGATGCCAATTGGCAGGGCCAGGAGATCGGCGAAAACACGCCATTCCAGCCGCCGCCAGCCGGCGCCGATGGTCAGAATAAGACGCTTGCTATCGTCTCTCTGGTCGTAAGTATTTTGAGTATCCCTTGTTGTGGACTGATAATCGTTGGCCTCGTTGGAGCGATTCTTGGATTTGTTGCACGGGGCAAGGCCAATTCAGACCCGAACGCATACGGCGGAAAGGGATTAGCAACGGCCGCTATTGTCATCGGAGCGATCACAACGATCATCGGCATCGTAACGAACACGCTCGCTTTCTTGGGCTTCATTCAGGTTCCAAACTTTTAAGGCGTACATCAGTCTTCGACGCAAATTACCCGCAGTCATTTTAATGTTGCGGGTTTT
>JBBQTV010000213.1:0-6295 GCA_038212935.1 Pyrinomonadales bacterium
GGCATATTCCGCCGCCCTTACTTCCTCTTCGGGCGTAAGAATCACCTCGGCAGGTTCCGAAGACACCAACGTTGGATCAGTGATTATCGGTAGTGTGGATCTGCCATCGTTCTCGTCGGTTGACGCGAAAACTGAGCGCAAGGCCCCGCTTATGCCGCCGCCTTGTGAACCGAAGATGTTCGGATCGCGATAGATTCCAAGCTCGATTATGGCGCGCTTACGCAGCTCCGGATTTTCCAGCAGGCGTAGTTGGGTATTGTAATAATTTACGTCGTTGCCGAAATTGATGTTTATCGCATCCTTAGAGGTCACTTTGGGCCGCCGCGGTTCGATTATCATCTGCGTGGTCGATTGATATACCGTTGGTTGACGATACATATAGAAAGCCGTCGCCGCCGTAACGATCGCGGTCAATGCTAGAATGATCGGCAGCCGTTTATAAACTATGGCGAAGTAATGCTGGACCGTTCGGCGGCCTTCTAGGGCCTCCTCATCATAATACGACGAGTAGCTCGCCGGATATTCGCTGGGGCTTACCCTAAGGTCAGTCGTTTTTGGTAACGGAGCTAACCGATTTTCTTGTTCCATACTGCTCTACTCAGAAAAACCTACCATTCGCTCATGATCGAGAGCGCAAACCTGTTTTATACCATATTCCGCCCGTATTTTCAGAAAAGTTTCTGCGTTTAGCGATGTTACCCTCGGCTACGGCCTATTCGAGTTTTGTTGAGGTCTGACGCCAGGTGTTATTATAAAGGGTTAATTTAATACTTTATTTAGCACCTTAAAGATCTTATATGACCGCATTTTCCGAAAAACTTCACACCGACGATCCGTTCGACTTTGAACTGGGCATTCCGGACTTTTACTATTCTGACCTCTTTGATGCAGAAAAACTCAAGGACCTTGCGCAGAAATTTTACGATGAGGTGACCGACAAGGAACCGGCCCTCGGAGATGCTCTAAGAAAATACATAGAGGCACATGGGAATGGCTACGAAAAGCGGGTGGAATCGAAGATATTGACGGATGCGGCTCCGATCCTTTCGGATTTTATCGCACGGATGTTCCGCATATCTAAAGAACGCTCTGAGCTCGAACGCGAGATACTCGAACAGGATCCGATCTGGAAGTATAAATTCTTTGTTCAGCGGCGGGCGGCAAAGGCCTACAAGCCGGAAGCGGCCGCGGAACTTAATTTTACGGAACTCAATCGGGCAGTTGCAGATCTGCGAAACGAAGCCTTCGATCATACGCTCGTATACGACGACGAACTTGGGATCGCAACGATGGCGGCCCGATTGATCGCCGCAGAAGAAGCACTCGCAAAAGGCGAAGAGCCGGACGCTTCGACACGCGAAGCGGTCGCGAACATCCAAAAGGCATACGACAAACTCCAGGACAAAACCTTCGGTAAAGTCTATTCGGATCAGATCTTGAAGATCGAAGCTTCGGGCGACCTGCTGATCGTGAGGGCAGCATTGGCGATACTCGAAGCATGGTCTGCGATCGAGTTCTATAAGAAAGAAAAACGCTGGAAGGCATTCAAAACGCCGCACGCGCTTGATTATCAGAACCTGGTGCATTTGATACATCCCGAGCCGGCAATGCCGAACGTTATGCGCGGTGCCGACGCCGAGATGCGCCGCCGTGTCGGTTTCAAGTTGACCGATGACCGCGGCACAATGCGCGACTCGCTGTACGAGATCGATTACTGCATGATCTGTCACGAGCGGGATAAGGATGCGTGCCGCACGGGGCTTCGTGAACCCGACGGAACTCCAAAGCGAAATCCGCTCGGCATCAAGACCGAAGGCTGCCCGCTCGACGAACGAATTTCGGAGATGCACCTGCTGAAGAAGCAGGGCGACCCGATCGGTTCGCTGGCCATCGTTACTATCGACAATCCGATGTGTGCCGGAACCGGCCACCGCATCTGTAACGATTGTATGAAGGGCTGCATCTTTCAGAAGCAGGAACCGGTGAACATTCCGCTGGCTGAGACCGCAACGCTCACAGATGTGCTGAATCTCCCATACGGCTTCGAGATCTATCACCTGCTTACGCGCTGGAACCCGCTGAATGCGCAGCGGCCGTACGCTTTGCCCTACAACGGCAAGAATGTGATGGTCGTCGGGCTCGGGCCGGCCGGTTATACGCTCTCGCAATATCTGCTGAACGAAGGTTTTGGCGTGGTCGGCGTCGACGGGCTAAAGATCGAACCTCTGCCGACGGAGTGGACCGGAGACTTTGGCCGCACTTGCCCGAAACCGATCAAGGACCTAAGCGAAATTACGGAAGATCTGGACGAACGCGTACTTTCGGGTTTCGGAGGCGTCTCGGAATACGGCATTACGGTCCGCTGGGATAAAAACTTTCTGACGATGGTTCAGTTGATGCTCTCGCGGAGGAAGCGGTTTCGTGCCTACGGCGGAATTCGCTTCGGAGGGACGGTTACCATTGAGGACGCGTGGGATTTTGGCTTTGACCACATAGCTATCGCGACGGGTGCGGGACGGCCGACGATCGTCCCGATGAAAAACAACCTGATCCGCGGCATTCGTCAGGCGTCAGATTTCTTGATGGCATTGCAGCTGACGGGAGCGTTCAAGAAAGATACGCTTTCTAACCTGCAGGTACGGCTGCCGGCCGTTGTCATCGGCGGCGGGCTTACCGGAGTCGACACTGCGACCGAGACTTTTGCTTATTATCCAGTCCAGGTCGAAAAGATGCTGGCGAAGTACGAGGACGTTATCGCCGAATTCGGCGAAGATGCGACGCTTGCCAAATTTGACGCCGAAGAGCGCGAGATGATACGCGAGTTTCTGGACCACGGACGGCAGATCCGGGCCGAACGCGAACGGGCGGCGGCTGCCGGTGAAAAACCGAATTTTGTCCCGCTCGTTCGTTCATGGGGCGGCGTATCGCTGATATACCGCAAGCGTTTGCAGGATTCGCCGGCGTATCGGCTCAATCACGAAGAAGTACAAAAAGCGCTTGAAGAGGGAATAAATATCGTCGAGCTGATGTCGCCCACCGAAGCCGTCCCTGACGAATACGGTGCGGTCAAGGCATTGAAATTTGAGCGTGTTGATTTCGACGCCGAAACGGGCAAGTTCACCAATACGGGCGAGATCAGCGAATTTCCGGCACGTACGGTGTGCGTTGCCGCCGGAACCTCGCCGAACGTTATTTACGAAAAGGAAAAGCCTGGAACATTTAAGCTGGATGAATGGCGGCAGTTCTTTCAGCCGTTCAAGGTTGAACGAAACGGCGATGGCAAGCTGCACGTGGTCGAGGCCGAGAAGGGCGAAACGGCGTTCTTCACATCCTATGAGAACGACGGAAAATTTATTTCGTACTACGGCGATAACCACCCGCAATACGCCGGAAACGTCGTAAAAGCGATGGCCTCGGCAAAGTTTGGCTACACCCATGTCGTCGGGCTTTTCGGCCAAGAGATAGCTGAACGAGGCAGGCTTCCGCAGGCGGAACGGGACGCCATCTTCGACAGTCTGACCGCTAAGCTTGATGAAGAGCTTCGGGCTTACGTCGTAAAAGTGATCAGGCTGACGCCGACGATCGTTGATGTGATAGTCAAGGCACCGCTGCAGGCACGCAAGTTTGAACCGGGACAGTTCTACCGTTTGCAGAATTTTGAAACTTCGGCGCCGATCGTCGACGGTACGCGGCTAATGATGGAAGGCCTTGCGCTCACCGGAGCCTGGGTCGATGAAAAAGCGGGATTGCTTTCTATGATCGTGCTCGAGATGGGAACGTCTTCGCGACTCTGTTCGTTGCTGAAAGAAGGCGAAGAGGTGCTGGTGATGGGCCCGACAGGAACGCCGACCGAGATCCCGGAAAATGAAACGGTCTTGCTCGCCGGTGGCGGACTCGGCAACGCTGTGTTGTTCTCGATAGCACGAGCACTTCGAGCAAACAACAACAAGGTGATCTACTTCGCGGGATACCGCAACAGCGCGGACCTCTTCAAGCGCGAGGAGATCGAGAACGCGACGGACCAGGTGATCTGGGCAACGGACGCCGGTGCTTTCATAGAGCCGCAACGCGAGCAGGACGCCCATTTCCGTGGCAATATCGTGCAGGCCATGGTCGCGTATGCCGAGGGCCACCTTGGCGAACAAACGGTGAGCCTCGGTGAGATCGACCGGATCATTGCTATCGGTTCGGACCGCATGATGAACGGCGTTCGCGAGGCACGACACTCGACGCTGAAGCCGTTCCTGAAAGAACAGCACGTCGCGATCGGGTCAATAAATTCGCCGATGCAGTGCATGATGAAGGAGGTTTGTGCCCAGTGCCTGCAACGCCACGTCAATCCGCACACCGGCGAAGAGTTCTTCGTCTTTTCATGCTTCAATCAAGATCAGCACCTTGATTTCGTAGATTTCAAGAATCTGAACGATCGCCTCCGGGCAAACAGCGTCCAAGAAAAATTGACGAATCTCTGGCTCGACCGCGCTTTCGGCCGCGATGACTTTAAGAGGTTATACGGGCAAGTGAAATACGAATGATGGTTTGAAATTGAGCAAATTGCGATTTCCGAGTTGATTCTGTGCGTTAATGTACGAGGCGCTTCGAAGCCGCTGAACTCTCGCCAAGTTGAGCGGCTTTGATTTGTCTTTTCTTACTTAAATCAATTTACCGGGTTGGCGTTAGTTATTTCCATGCCGCCGGAGGGGCCGATGGAGCAGCCTGCGCTCGTGATATCTGTGGCGGGCCCCGACATCATCACGCCGGGCGTGGCTATGCCGAAATTCATATACCCAGTTGTAAGCGGGCCGGTAATGGTGCCGGGAATACCGCGGCCGCAAAAAGTGGCGGGGACGGAACCACTTAGAACAGTGACACCGCCCGTGAAAAGATAGCCGCTCTTAGTTCCGGTGGCGAGTTCGACGTCGATGATCTGTGCCGCCGCGAGCTGAGCAAAGCCGTCGGTATTGACGGTCGTGCTGCCCGCAAATGCACCGCCCCCGTTGGTTGACTGATAGGTAAGCTGACCGCTGTGGAAAAGACGCAGGGAAGATTGAGCGGAAGCCGCATTAGCCGCCCGCCGCGACGAGATAAGATTAGGGATAGCGATCGCGGCAATGATCCCAACGATAACTACAACAATTAATAATTCGATCAGTGAAAAACCGGAATCTTTCTGAAGTTTCATAATTCATGTCCCCCGAGACAAGGTGGAAGTCTACCTCAACAGTACAATCGGCGTGCCGTAAAGCTAACTCGAAGAGATTATTACGGTTACCGGATCGGAAGAAGCATAGAAGCACGAAAAACTGACAACTTATGTCAGTTCATGTGGTTTCGAAAGACGAAGAATGTCAATCTGACAGGATCGCTCAATGCGAAAAGAGAGTGGATTCGGTCCGCCCGACGATGTCGCCGCGCCGGTTTTTGATCGGCATCGGCGAGAGTTGAGGGAGGGCATCGTCCGAGATAAGGCCGAGTTCCTTCAATAGAGCTACCGATATCACCGGCCGAGCACGGCGGTCGTCGCCATCTTCTATTTTGAGTGCGATGGCCAGGCCGGTCGGGAATTTCTCTGATGGGAAAACGCCGCAGAGCCAGACGCCCTCGGCTCCGACCTTTGAGATGATGCGGCCATCGGCGGCCAGCATCAACATTGTATCAAGCCGTTCACTTCCACCGATCAGCTCGGGAAAGTTTCGCATCGTCGCGGCAATACGCTTGGATGCTATGGCGGTTTCGTCGTCGAGTTTAGGGCCCGGGGCAACAAGATTTATAAATCCTTTCGCCATCGCCGCCAGCGGCATTGCGAAGTTTGGCGCGCCGCAGCCGTCAACGGCCGTTTCGATCTCTGCCGCCGGCACTTCGGTCACGTCAGCTACGGCGTGCAAGATCGCCTGTTGGACTGGATTATCAAGCTGGTCATAGGCTGCGAGGTCGGCGCCGATGTGCTTCGCAAGGGCGAGCATTCCAGCGTGTTTGCCGGAGCAATTATTGTGGAACTGCGTCGGATATTCGCCCGCACGCTGCATGCGCTCGGCCTCTTTGTCGTAGAAGGGAAGATGGGTACCGCACCGAAGGTGCGCCTCGGTAAGCTCAAGGCGTTCGATCATCAATTGAGCAACGCGGACGTGACGCGATTCGCCGGAGTGGGACGCGGAAGCGAGAGCGATCTCTTCCTCAGAAAAGCCGAATGCATCTGCGGCTCCGCTTGTTATCAGCGGAAGTGCCTGAAACGGCTTTGCCGCCGAACGGGTAAACGTAACAAGATCGGGGTCGCCGACCGAACGGATCAATGTGC
>JBBQTV010000214.1:0-6263 GCA_038212935.1 Pyrinomonadales bacterium
CTGTCTATTGGTCACATCTCCTGATTTATTTGGGCTTACAGCAACCCTTTGGGAGGAAGCGACATCTGTTGACACCGTGAGAATCAAATTCGTTATTCTGGCGTCAATCATCTTCACCTCTGCGGCGATCTCTCTTTCACAAAGTGAATTTCCAGGTAATTACGATGTTTCGGGCACAGTACGTGATCAAAGCGGCGCAGTCTTGCCGGGTTTGCTTTTAAATTTTGAAAAACAGTTTGCTGGGCGGGTCGAACGGACAGATATAAACGGAGACTTTCGTGCAACGCTTCACCCCGGAGAGTATGTGGTCACTGCCCCGGAATTGGGCAGTAGGAGCCCGAAGGTATTTATAAAGATCGTGCGAGAAGGTCCGAACCTGAGTCGACTAGACCTCGTTGTCGATTCTTCGAAAATGTGCTCGCCGCAAGGTCCTGTGGTCACCAAAAAGGTCAGTCCGCCTATGCCCCCGGCTGCAAGAGCCGTTCGGGCTACCGGTACGGTGACTGTGTTAATAAAAGTGGGTAGCGACGGATCCATAGTTTCCGCCTCCGCAGTATCTGGGCATCCTTTGCTCCGAGCTGCTTCCGCACAGGCTGCACGCCAATTTGAATACGACCCGACTTCGATCAATGGTGAAACCGATCTAACACTTAGCTTTATTTTTCTTGATGGCTCAGTAACGACGGAAGATATCGAGCGGTTTCAGTGCGACTCCCAGATCATCATTAATCCAGAGCCCATATATATTTCACAGCGTCTATCGATCTTTCTTTAAGTGCTTCGTGGTGTGTTCCGTGACTGACGGAAAAAGGTCGTTCGTCTCTGCCTGTGCAGGCATTTCCAGAAAGGTTTGCGGTTGGCCCGGCAGTATTTCGGGTTCGAATGATGGCTCTCGTTCCGGCAGGCTACGTCTTGGCACCGTTAGAAAGATTCCGTTTAAGATCAGCCCGATCCCGATAAAAAACGTGATCAGCCCGAGTCCCGCAAGGAACATCATCTCATCCTTATCGTCCACGATATAAAGGCTCAGGATCGAAAGAGCGATCGCAACGCCCAGCCCGATCGACGAAACGATTGAGCCCGTTCGCAATCGCCTCAGCTTCTTCTCCTCGGGCGATTCGAGAAATTTCTCTATCTCCGGCAATACTTCCTCAGTGACCTTGGCAAGCTCCTTAACCGAAGTCGTTTCACGGATCTTGGCCGCGACCGCCCGCCCGATCTCATCGCGTGCCGAGACTGCCGATGCCGTGATCAGATCAGGAGACGCCATTGCCCTGCGAATGACGCGCATATCCGTTCCGCACCCACGGCAAAACTGATTAGACTGCAACTCTTCTATTCCGCAACCCGGACAATGCATCTACGATCTCCCTTTTCTATTTCAACGCCGATCTCGCCTCCATAGTTCCGTCAAACTTATCACTTTTCAGTTATCAGTTATCACTTATTCCAAACCTAATCATTCGCTTTCCAGCAGCTTCTTTGCATCCGCCAGGGATGCGAGATGTTCCTCGGAGACGACCGGAAAATGCAGGTTCATCGACTCCAGCTTCTTTGCGATGATCTCCGAAACAGCAAGCCGTGTGAACCATTTCTTGTCGGCGGGAACGATGTACCACGGGGCGTGCTCGGTCGAGGTCGCCGCGATCGCCTCCTCATATGCGTTCATATAATCGTCCCAATGCCCGCGTTCTTTTACATCGGCGTTCGAAAATTTCCAGTTCTTTTCCGGTTCGTTGATGCGGGCAAGGAACCGCTGCTTTTGTTCGTCCCGCGAAACATTCAAAAAGAATTTGATGATATGCGTTCCATTTTCGTAAAGGTGCTGTTCCCAATCGCGAATGTGATCAAAACGCTTCTTCCAAATATTCTTGTCGTTCTTTATCTCGGGCGGAAGCTGCTGGGCCTGAAGTATCGCCGGATGCACCCGCACGACCAATACCTCTTCGTAATGCGATCGGTTAAAAATTCCGATCTTTCCGCGTTCGGGCAATGCCTTCTGATGCCGCCACAGATAATCATGATCGCGCTCCTCGGCCGAGGGCTGCTTAAATGAGGCAACATGAACGCCCTGCGGATTCACGCCGCTCATCACGTGGCGAATTGCTCCGTCCTTTCCCGCCGCGTCCATCGCCTGAAAGACTATCAGCAGCGAATAGATGTCCTGGGCATACAACATCTCTTGCAGCTCCGCCATCCGCGCGATGTTCGCCTGCAAGGCCTCTTTCGCCTGGCCTTTATCCTTGTAATCGCCCGTAAATGCCGCGTCGTGTTTGGCGATATCAACCTTCTTTCCTTCGTCAATAAGAAATTTATTTGTGTCCATTTGAATTTAGCTAGTATGTTGAATGCGTCCGAAAAGTTCAAAGGAAAGAAGGCATTTGTGTTGATCACGGCACAGGCCGTGGGCGCAGACGATTCTTTACTATTGCCCGAAGCGTGTTTACCATTGATGCAGATGCTCAAGCGCTACATGCACAAACGCGAGCGGCACTTCGCCCTGCTCAACGACAACCGGACGGTCCAGCCGTTCGATTTCGGAGCGGAGTTTGTCGCGAAATACATGACCGGCGACGATCCGCGCAAGATCCTCGCCGAACATTCGCGTGATGTGATAGCGAACAGCGACGAGTATTTCGCCGCTCCGGAGGGCATTGATTTTCGCCTGGAAAAAGCACTGTATCCCGCGGCGGGTTCACTGAATGCGGACGACCTGAAAAAGCCTGTCGTCCAGACCGAGGTCGATGTTCTGACTTGGCAAAGCGCCGTCTCGACGCCATCCGCCGAGAATAACACGGCCTACGCAACCTACTTTCCGACCGAAAACAAGAAAGCGGCCGTCATTATCCTACCGCATTGGAACGCAAAGGCCGGAACGTATTTTGACCTCGCAAAATATTTCAACAAGGTCGGCCTCTCGGCTCTTCGCCTCACGCTGCCATATCACGAAGAGCGGATGCCGCCCGAGCTGGAACGTGCCGATCATCTGGTCGCGCCAAACGTCGGCCGTTCGCTGCAATCGATCCGCCAGGCAGTTGCCGACACGCGGGCGGCCGTCGGTTGGCTCAAAGATCGCGGCTACGAAAAGGTCGGCGTTGTCGGAACAAGTATTGGTTCGTGCGTGGCGTTCATGGCGTTCGTCCACGATATGCGGATCAACGCTTCGGTCTTTAACCACGTCTCGGGGTACATGGCCGACGTCGTCTGGCACGGCCTGTCGACCTATCACGTCCGCGAAAGCTTCGGCGACAACGTCACGCTCGACGAGCTCCGCGAGTATTGGCTCCCCGTCTCGCCGATGGCGTATATGGACAAACTTGCGTCGCTACCGCCGCGGCCGCAGCGTTACATCTATACCAAATACGACCTCAGCTTCCCGGTCGAACTCTCACGCGACGTGATGCGCGAGCTTCGCCGCCGCAACATCAAACACAGCAAAGCCACCATCCCCTGCGGCCACTACACCCTCGGCGAAAAACCCTGGGTCTACCTCGACGGCTACAAGATCATCCGCTTTCTCCACAAACATCTGCGGTAACGACCTATCGTACGATTTCGACTTTGCCGTCTCTGCCGATTTTGAGTTTTAAATATGCCTTTACTAAAAGAGGAGGTGAGTTGATGAAGGTTGGAGAAAATCGTAACTTCCGTGCCTCGTTCTCAATGACGGTAATGATAGATGCATCGCCGCCGGTAACATGGACCGCACGAAGTTTTCCAGTAATACCATCAATTCCTAATCTCACAGTTATCTCAGTTTCATTTTCAGGTTTGGCACTCGAAGGAATCGAAAACATCGGTTTTGCTTTCCATTTCCCATAGACATTACCTACATCGATACACTTCGTTTCGTCTGGAAAGTTGTAAACGATGGTACCCCTTGTCTTTATCTGCGACCCCGGAAATCGCGAACTTTTTATTGCAGAAAGCGAAGTATCGTGCAGAAGCTCGTCGCCGGAAAGAACCTCGGTCTCAAGTACTTCGCCACTTTCGCTTAAAAGAATCTCTATCTCGACCTTCCCGCTTGCACAAAGGTCTTTCATCTTTTGGGAGTATTCGGGCTTTGCAAGTTCCAGGGCATATCCATTAATGATTCCACGGCGAGGAAGCTCCTCCGTCTGACAGAACGTCAACGAGGTCGAGCAGAAAACGAAAATTGCTACGACGATAGTTTTCACATTACTTAGATACCGTTTTGGGAGGAAGGTTCCAAATTTTTCTCCGGATTGTGACTGTGAGTATTGAAACCCGATTGGCCTAAATAGATCCCACTGAGTTTATGCTCTTTAGCCACCTATACACGGCGTTCTGCCTTTCCTCTCATTAGTGCTAAAATTCGGTCATCGGCGATGAGCTCTGTCCCGGAAAAATTTGACGCGGCGATCGATGATGCGGTCGGGTTAATGCTCGGGCGTGCGGAGGACGCGCGCGGATTCGTAGCAAAGGACGTGCGGCCGCGGGTCGAGTCGGCGCTTGCGAAGTATCTTTTCCGAGACGAACCCGACGCTGACAAAACCGCGGTTCGTTCCTTTATTGACGAGATCCGTGCCGACGATCTATGCCTCGTGCTCGCTTGCGAACGCGGGGATGAGAAAGCGTGGGAGAAGCTCGTGGCGAGCTTCGATGCGACGGTCAAGTCTGCGGCGAGAAAGATGTCGTCCAATGCCGAAGACGCCGAGGACCTTGCCGGTTCGATCTGGGCCGAGCTCTACGGCCTCCGGCAGGACGCCGAGGGCAATAAGAAGAGCAAGCTCGCATATTATTCCGGCCGCGGTTCGCTTGGTGGATGGCTCCGGGCTGTCGTCTCGCAGCTTGCGGTCGATCAGTTCCGCAAGCAGTCGAAGTTCGTACAGATCGAGGAATCACGCGATTTCGAGAACCTTGCCGAAGAGTCGTCAAACCACACCGGAAACGAGGGCGTTGTGCAACACGCCGACAATCCCGAAGACCTTTTGACCGCAAAGCAGACCGCGGCGGACGTTTCGACGGCATTGCAAACGGCGATCGCCGAGCTTTCCGATGAGAACCGTCTGATCCTAAAACTCTATTATTTTGAAGACCTGAAGCTAAAAGACATCGCCGCAACGTTCGGCTATCACGAAGCCACCGCCAGCCGCCGGCTCTCGCGCATTCAGGCGGATATCCGCAAAGCGGTCGAAAAGTCGCTGAAGAAAAACCATGGCTGGTCGGACACCGAAGTCCAGCGTTATCTAGCGGATACGGCCGCCGGCCTGGGCATAAGTTTCGAAAAGATGCTTACGGCCATTGTTATCATTGCGGCGTTGCAAGATATCGCCGTCTCGGGCGTTCTTTAGATGTAGCGGTTTTACCGCAAACTGTTGATGGAACATGAATTCGACAAAGTAATGGACGCATTGTTGCGGAGCTCACCGAAAGATCGCGGTGTGCTCGTCGGCGACGATCCTGAGGTCCATCTTGACGCGGCGGACATCGCGGCCTTTGCCGAAAATGCTCTGCCTGAGAAAGCTCGGCTTCGTTACACAGCCCATTTTGCGGATTGTGGTAATTGCCGTTCAGTGCTTTCGCATCTGATCACTATGAACGCTGAGGCGGACGCTCTGTCCGCCCCTGCATCTGTTCCGGCTGCGACGCTAACGGCGGCCGCCGAGCCTTGGTATCGCAATCTCTTCCGCACACCGCAGCTTGCGATGGCGATGGGCGCACTTGTCATTGTTTTTGCCGGGTTGATCGGTTATACGGTTTTGCAGAATTCGACCGGTATGGGCGAAACGGCGTCTTCTAATTCCGCCGCTCCGGTCACAACCGAAGGCCGCGGCCCGATGTCCGTCGAGGACAATGCCGAATATTCTTCGAACATCGCAACAAATGCGTCTTCGATGGCCAATTCGAATGCAATGATCGCTCGTGCGGCGAATACCTCCGCCAACCTCGCCGTCCCGACACGGCCGACGGACAACGCATTTGGCGCATCCAACTCCGCCTCAACACGCGAATTTTCCCGCGAAGACGAGGCAAAACTTGCTGAGACCGGCTCACCGCCTCCGCCGCCGGCTGCGGCCGCAACTGAGCGAGACGACGCAGGCCTGTTAGCCAGAGACCGCACCCAGCTGTCCACGCAAAAACCGGGCATCGTTATCCAACAGCAATCTCCCGACGAACCGGTAGCCGGAGTCCCGGCCCAATCTCAAGCCGGCCCAAGCCGCCGTACTGCACAAGGCGACAACCGCGTTTACGACGCCCAGCGGGCGAAGCGGTTGGAGGCTCCGCCTACACGCCGAACC
>JBBQTV010000215.1:0-6178 GCA_038212935.1 Pyrinomonadales bacterium
TGTTTCACGGCTGCGTTTGCCTTTGAGAATGCGGCCCAGACGCCGATTCCTGCCACGGTTCCGATCAATAAAAGCACTGAGGTCAGTGATGGAATGGGAACGGTCTTGGGGCGGACATACACCAACAAAGATCTCAATTTCGAAGTGACTTTCCCGGATACATGGCTCATTCCCGGCCCCGATTTCGAGGAACAAATGCGCTCGCAGGGCTTTGATTTGTCATTGAAAGTACCCGACGGCGTTGGCGGCGTCGGCAAGGCACAGGCCGAACAGGCGCTTGAGCGTGTCAAGATCTTACTTACAGCATATCGTTCGATGCCGGGTACGGAAAACAATGCGATCGTTCGGATATCGGTTGAAAATCTAAGTCTAAATCCGGCGGTGAAGGATGCGGTAGACTATTTTGACCTAATGAGAGCTCAGTTTGCAGTAATGAAGTTGCCGGCCGACTTTAAGTACTCGCAGACGCAGGCCGAGCAGCTCGGCAAGATGCAGTTTGGCTATATCGATACATGGAATGATTCCGGAAAAAAGCGAATGTACGCCACGGTGCGAAAAGGCGTAGCGTTAATGTTCACTATCTCATATTCCGATCACGACGATCTGATCACGTTCCGAAAGGTGTTGAGCGACGGCAATTTTAAGCTTCAATGATCTAAGCGGCGAAAGAATTTTCCTTCGGCTCTCATTTGTGGTACATAAGGTACGCCTTACCTAAAAAACACAGGAGCGAATGAGAATGAATAAACTTAGAATCAAGAGCGTTGGGATATTGTCAATTGCAAAGATCTACGGAGCGATGGGCTTTATTATCGGATTGCTCATCGGGCTTATGTACGGCCTGATGATCATCGCGATGTCGCTGATCGGCGCCTCCGCCGGACGTGGCTCCGAAGCTCTCGCGTTGGGCGGCGGCGGCGTTGTGATAGGCATAGTTGCGATCATTGCTATTCCTATAATGTACGGTTTTTTCGGATTCATCAGCGGACTGATCGGAGGGCTGATATATAATATCTTTGCCGGAATAGTCGGCGGAATAGAGATCGAAGTAGAGAACATTCATTGAACAATAAATATACTCCCAGTGATTTGCTTGACGTTACGATCGAGAAGATCGTTCCGCGCGGTTACGGCCTGGCCTTTGCCGAGGGCCTGACCGTTTTTGTCGCTCTGGCCGCCGTTGGCGACCGGTTAACGATCAGGATCGCCGAGATAAAGGGTAAGGCGGCATTCGCCGAGATTGAAAAGATACTGGAGCCTTCCAATGATCGGGTTACTCCGCCGTGCCCGTATTTCGGAACCTGCGGCGGCTGCGATTTTCAGCAGATGAACTACCCGGCCCAGCTTGCGGCAAAGGTGGCAATGATTCACGACTGCATCACGCGGATCGGAAAGATCGAACTTACTGACGACATTGAAATGATCGCCAGCCCGGCGGAGTTTGGCTACCGGCTGCGGGCTCAGTGGCATGTTGATCCGCAGGCACGAAAGATCGGCTATTACCAGCGCAATTCACGGAACCTTGTCGACATTGATCATTGCCCCATTCTCGTTCCCGAACTCCAACAGCAGCTTTCACGGCTTCGCTCTGATCTGGAATGGGAAACGTTGTCCGGTGACAACTTCGCGATAGATGCGGCGGCCGGCGACGATGGCGAAGTCTCGGTTTATTCGCCTGAACTGATCGAACCGACACACGATATCGCGGTCGGGGCGGCGGGCGAACGATTTGCGTTTTCGTCGCGGGCTTTCTTTCAGGGAAATCGGTTTTTGATCGATAAACTTGTCGAAACGGCGATGGGCGATGCGTCCGGCGCGACCGCGCTAGATCTTTATTGCGGCGTCGGCCTATTTACGCTTCCGCTCGCCAGGCGGTTTCGGACTGTAATTGGGGTGGAGGAGAGTGAGGGTGCCGTTGATTTTGCAAACCGCAATACCGAACGGGCAGGGCTTGCCAATATCGACCTTTATGCGGCCAGCGTGCGAGATTACCTCGCTTCCGGGGAAGCCCCCGAACCTGACTTCATCTTGCTAGATCCGCCGCGTGCTGGAACCGAGAAAGAAACGATACACAACATTATCGCGCTCGGAGCCCAGCAAGTTTCGTACGTTGCCTGCGAACCGTCGATCTTAGCCCGCGACCTGCGGCGGTTTGTGGAGAATGGTTATCGGATCGATTCAGTTACCGCTATCGACTTGTTTCCGCAGACGCACCACGTAGAGACGGTCGCACGGCTATCTAAGTTCTCAGCTTAACGGCGGTTCCGTACGCCAGTATCTCGGATGCATTGCTCATTATCGAACTCGTCGTAAACCGAAGATTCACGATCGCGTCGGCATCCATCGAACGTGCTTCCGTGACCATCCTGCTGATGGCAATCTGCCGCGCTTCGGTCAGCATTTGGGTATAGCCGCTGATCTCGCCGCCAACCATCGACCTGAAGGCTGCCATTATGTCCTTCCCCATATGTTTCGTCTGGACGACATTGCCGGTCACAACGCCAAGGATCTCTGTGATCTCGCGGCCGGGAACGGACTGTGTGTTCGTGTAGATCATTCGTTTTTGCATAATATTTTTGCCGATAGTGTAACAGCCAACCGGCGAGAGCAGAAATGTTGAACCTAACGGTAATAGCCGCCGTTCAACTTGCTTGGCGAACAGTTTGTGTAAAACCAAGCATCTAAACTAAACTTTAATATATGGCAAAAAAGAAATCTGATGCGGAAGGCGACTCGACCGCCGTAACCAAGAGCCTATTCGTTCGGTGCCGCTATTGCGGACAGAAGAACGCGGTTAAGGAAGGATATAAGAACAACACCGCGAATTGCGGCCGTTGCAAGCTTCACCTTTCTAACGAACCTCACAAGAAATTTGCCGACCTGAGCAAACATAAATACATTCATCCGGCTGACAGCAAGGCACTTGCGGCATTGCGTGCCATTCCTGGGATCGACACGGCGCTCAAGAAATTGCTCGAGGTTACGGGCGAATCCGCGATCCGCGTTACATTTATGGCAAGCGCTGTCAAAGTAACGCCGAAGCAGTGCCCCGACCTGCATGCAAAACTTCAGATCGCGTGTACTACGCTCGGCGTTCCGATGCCGGATCTTTACATACAGCAGAATCCGGTCGTGAATGCTTTCACCGGCGGTGTCGAAAAGCCGATCATAGTGCTCCATTCGGCTCTGATCGAAAGGTTGAACGAAGAAGAAACGCTGGCGGTGATCGCCCATGAGGTCGGGCATATACATGCGGAACACGTACTTTATCTGACGGCCGCAAATCTGATCCTGGCTATCGCGACTATTCCCTTGGCTTCGCTTCCGATCGCAGGGATCTTGAAAGAGCTTCTAACGGCGTCGATGCGGGGAGCGTTGCTTGCATGGATGCGCAGGGCAGAGCTTTCGTGTGACCGAGCCGCGATGCTGGTCGTCCAAGATCCGCATGTCGTCGGACGAACGATGATGAAATTGGCTGGGGGAACTTTTGCTTCAAAGATAAATTACGATCTGTTCCTTGAGCAGGCCCGCGAATTTCAGAAAAGCTATGACGAGAGCAAGCTTGATAAGTTCTGGGCAGATATCATCAACGCCGGACTCTCGCACCCATTCCCGATATGGCGCGTTTCCGAGATCCTAAAATGGACGGAAAGCGGTGAATACGCTGAGGTCCTGAAGAACAATTAGTGCTTTTTACTTGGTTTGGAACGCCGGCGGCCCGCGATGATCGTAGACCTTTCATCGCGGAACCGGCGGCATCTCCGGTTACAGAAACATATTGGCCTGTGAAAATACACACCATGAAACACATTCGATTATTTAGTGCACTATTGATCTGCCTTTTTAGTATTTCGACGATCGCGTCTGCTCAGACAGCGGCGTCAACGCCCACTGCCTCCGCAGCAAGGTCGGTACAAACGATTGCCGATCTTCGGCTTGCGATTGCAGAGCGGCTTGCCCGGCCTGAGTTTCGTCGCGGCAGTATCGGTGTGAAGGTCGCCTCGCTGACGACGGGCGACGTTTTGTTCGAATCCAATGCCGAGAAATACTTTATGCCGGCGTCGAACATGAAGAATTTTACCGTTGCGGCAGCACTTGAGCGTCTTTCGCCTGACTTCCGATTTGTGACGTCGGTATATGCGAACTCGAGTCCGGTGAATGGTGTGATCAAAGGTCCGCTTCGTATTTTCGGTCGCGGAGACATCTCGCTTTCCTACACGTTCAACGAGGGTGACCGAATAAAAGGGATCGACCGTTTGGCGGACGCCATCGCAGCGGCCGGTGTCACATCGATCGAAGGGGACATCATTGGCGACGAGAGTTATTTTTCCGGAAGTCCGCTGCCGAATGGATGGGAATGGGACGATCTGCAGTTTTATTACGGTGCCGAGGTCTCAGCTCTTCCCATAAATGATAATGCGGTCGGCCTTACGGTAAGGCCGGGGCCCACCGGCTATTCGTGCAGTGTTCGGCTCGCCCCCGAGCACCTGTTGATGCGGGTTATCAACACATGTACGACGACCGCCGCCGGGACGCCGCGTACGCTTCGGGTTCATAAACCGCTCGACCGAAACATTATCGAGGTCAGTGGGCATCTGCCTATTGGAAATGCTGGATATGACGGATCAGTAAGTGTTTCGCGGCCGGCGGAGATGTTCGTGACGATGCTTAAGGAAAGGCTGGAGCAGAAGGGCATCAAGATTACGGGCCGCGCCGTTGCGATCAATGACAAAGCCCGATTACCGTCAGATACGAATATAGAGATCGCCAAGATCGAATCGCCGCCGCTCGCCCTGATAGCGGCGAACACGATGAAGCCCAGCCAGAATATGTATACCGAAACGCTGCTGTGGACGATCGGGGAGAATGCTCGCAGCAAAATGCCGCTGGCCAACGGAACGAACTCGCGGACCAGCTCTCAGCTGGGCGTGCAGGATGTAAAGGCCTTCTTGCAAGGAATCGGTGTAGCGGAAGACGCGGTTCTACAGTCGGACGGAAGTGGGCTTTCGCGTCACAATCTGATCACACCAAGCGCGGTCGTTCAACTGTATCGGTATATGGCAAATAACAGCAAATTTGCCCAGGCTTGGCGCGACAGCCTGACCATCGGCGGCGTCGACGGCACGTTAAGAAACCGGTTTAAGGGGACGCGAGCGGAAGCCAACGTTCGTGGAAAGACCGGGACGATCAATCAGGTCTCTGCACTTTCTGGTTACATAACAACGGCGTCGGGCGAGCAGCTTGTATTCTCAATGCTCGTTAACGGCGTGGCCGAAACGCGTTCACGTGTTGCTTTAATAGACGAAATGGTCCTGCTGCTCGCTAATTTTGATGGACGGCTCGGGACGACATCCATCGAACAGTAAGTCGCATTGTTATGCCGATCATCTTGTTGACAACCGTGGCGGACGAGGCTTCGGGCTTGAAGCTCGCGCGTAGTATCGTCGGACAGAAACTGGCTGCTTGTGTTCAGGTTTTACCGAAGATGACCTCTGTCTACGAGTGGAAAGGCGAGGTCCAGGAAGAGGCGGAGCACCTTTTGCTGATAAAATCACTGCCGGAAAAATATGCCGAGATCGAGCAACTTCTTTTAGCGAAGCATACCTACGAAACTCCGGAAATATTGGCGATCGACACGTCACACGTCGCCGCGGGCTACCTTGACTGGATGACTGAGTCGTTAAGGTAATTGATCCTTCAGCCTGACGGGTTCGGCCCCACAAGTCTTGACAATAAACTCCACCGCGTCTTCCGGGGAATCGGTCAGGTGAATAAGATTAAGGTCCTCGGGCGAGATATTGTGCTCGTTGAGCATCATCGATGTGATCCACTGCAGCATTCCCTGCCAATATTGAGATCCGAAAAGCACGACAGGGAAGTTGCGAATCTTGCGCGTCTGAATGAGCGTCAGAGCTTCGAACAATTCGTCCATCGTCCCGAAGCCGCCCGGAAAGATCATGTAGGCGTTGCTGTACTTTATGAACATCGTCTTCCGGACCATGAAGTATTTGAACGTCAGTGATTTGGTCTGATACGGATTGCCGGATTGCTCAAAAGGCAGCTCAATGTTACAGCCGACAGAAACACCGCCGGCTTCGAAAGCACCGCGATTGCCAGCCTCCATAATGCCGGGCCCGCCGCCCGTGATGATCTCAAAGCCGCGTTCGGCCAGCAATTT
>JBBQTV010000216.1:0-6161 GCA_038212935.1 Pyrinomonadales bacterium
CGATGCTCTGCAAACGACAATGACCAGCAAATTCGACGTTGGGCTGTGGCGGCCCGTCACCGCGATCCGCCGAGCCGACGAAGACGGCAATCCAAATACCGAGTCTGATCCGGGCTGGACATCCCTATTAGGTAATCCGCCCTATCCGACCTATGCCGGAAACCACGCCGCGATCGGTACGTCGCAAGCGACGATCCTCGCTCTTTTCTTTGGACGAGACGATATCGCGTTCGAGCATACATGGGAAGGAGCCGGAGGAGCCACGCGTTCATACGCAGGTTTCAACGCAATGGCCGACGAGGAAGAGCGAAGCCGCGTTTACGGCGGTATACACTTCACGTTTGACCAGACCGCTGGCCAATCCGTGGGCCGCAACGTCGCGAATTATGTGTACATGAACATAATGAAACCTCATTGCGCCAACCCGTAAGCGGGAAATTGGTCAACGTTAGACAAAAAGCCGTCGGAAAGTAGTATTTCCGATGGCTTTCTATTTAAATTGCCCAGCCTTTTTCCATTCCGGCTCGTGTTGACTTAACCTATTTCGATAAGCAGACTTAGGTGAAAAACAGATGGTCGATGCGAAAAAGAAAAAGATCAATTATTCCGGAGCGTGGGCCGAGGCCCGGAAGATAGTTTGGAATGCGCGTTGGCGGCTTGCGCTCGGCAGCATCCTACTACTCGTCTCTCGGCTGGCCGGTATGGTTCTGCCCGCGTCTACCAAGTTCATCGGGGACGAGGTATTCGTAAATCAGCGCTACGAACTGATCAAATGGATCGCCCTCGCGATCGGCATTTCGACTCTCATTCAGGGAACGACATCTTTCGCCCTGTCGCAGATCCTCGGCGTCGCGGCCCAGCGGGCGATAACCGAAATGCGAAAACGGGTTCAGGCACACATCGAACGCCTGCCTATTTCATACTTTGATTCGACGCAGAGCGGCCAGTTGATCTCTCGCGTGATGAACGACGCCGAAGGCATCCGCAACCTCGTCGGTACAGGGCTCGGACAGATCATCGGTGGCATCGTTACCGCGGGCATCGCACTTTGTGTGCTTTTCTACCTAAACTGGCAGCTCACCGTCGCGACCATCATCGTCTTGCTGATATTTGGCGGAGCACTTCTCTATGCATTCAAAGTTCTGCGGCCCATTTTCCGCGAACGCGGTGAGATCACAGCGGATGTAACGGGCCGCCTAACTGAAAGCTTTGGTGGGATCCGCGTCGTCAAGGCGTACACGGCCGAACGTCGTGAGGACCTAAGCTTCGCCCGCGGTGCCCATCGCCTCTTTCGCAATGTCGCTAAGACCGTGACCGGAGTTTCCGCAGTCTCGTCGTTTGCCGCCATCGTCATCGGTGCCGTCGCCGTCGTGATGATCGTGATAGGCGGCAACGCGGTTCAATCGGGAACAATGACGCTTGGCGATTTTCTGATGTACATATCGTTCACGTTTCTCCTGGCGATGCCTGTCATCGAGCTAACATCGGTCGGAACGCAGATCACCGAAGCTCTCGCCGGTCTCGACCGCATCCGCGAGGTCATGGCGATGTCGACCGAGGACGAGCAAGACGCCAACCTCGAGCCGCTTGAAAACATCCGCGGCACCATTGCTTTCGAAGGCGTTGAATTCGAATACGACGAAGGCGTTCCGGTTTTGAACGGCGTTTCGTTCGCTTCACCTGCCGGTACGACCACCGCCCTCGTCGGGTCCAGCGGCTCCGGCAAATCTACGATCTTGAGCCTCGTTTTGAATTTCATCCAGCCTACAAAAGGTGTAGTAAAGATCGACGGCAAGGATCTGCAGAGCGTGAAACTCCGCGATTATCGGCGGCATCTTGGCGTCGTATTGCAAGACAATTTTCTATTCGACGGAACCATACTAGACAACATCCGATTCGCAAATCCAGAGGCCGGTCTCTCGCAGATCAAATCTGTCTGCGCGGTTGCGAATGCGGACGAGTTTATCGAGAAGTTCCCGAATGCTTATGAAACCGTCGTCGGCGAACGAGGCGTTAAGCTTTCCGGCGGCCAGCGTCAACGGATAGCCATCGCACGAGCTCTCCTCGCTGACCCCAAGATTCTCATCCTCGACGAAGCGACCTCGAGCCTCGACAGCGAATCAGAGGCGCTTATCCAGGAGGGCCTGAACAATCTGCGAAAGGGACGAACGACGTTCGTCATCGCCCACCGCCTCTCGACCATCCGAAGTGCCGACCAGATCCTCGTCGTCGAAGCCGGCGCGATCCTCGAACGCGGCACTCATGAAGAGCTCATCGCCAACAATGGCCGCTACAAACAACTCTACGACAAGCAGTACCGCTTCGAACAGAACCTATTTGTGAACCCCGGCGAGGATTTCACGACCAAACCGCCAGAGCCGCTTTCGCAAACAAAACTTTGACCGCCTGAACATTATGGAAAGAATGCAGAATTATCAGAATCACACACGGTGGTATCCGTTCGTTCATTTCATTATATCGCCGCTGCTGGCGATCAATCTGATCTGGGCGATCGTATGCGTGCTGATGGAGTTCGAATGGTTTCGGGTGCAGTATCTTCTTTTGTCGCTAATATTGATCCTCATGAGTTTTGCGGCACGGCTCCAGCCGTTAAAGGCGCAAGACCGTATCATCAGGCTCGAAGAAAGGCTTCGTTATCGGGAAGTGCTCTCGCCCGAATTAGCTGCCGCGGCGACCAACTTCCGGGCAAGCCAGGTGATAGCATTACGCTTCGCTTCGGATGAAGAACTGCCGGATCTGGTCAGACGAGTCATCGCAGGTGAGATTTCGACATCAAAAGAGATCAAAACCGCCATCAAAAACTGGCGCCCCGATCACTTCCGCGTATGAGAAGACTTGCAGTTTGCGTCACGAATAACGAGCGCAATTTAACCAATTAGAACTGTGTAGCTTAGTCGTGCATTCGAGAGAGTTCCGCCTCGAGAACACTTCGGAGAACGGGAAATTGATCTAGATGGTCTAAAGCACGAAGAACGATCCGAAACATTGGGTCGATATAGTCAATGAAGTGCATCTTTCCGCGATTCGCGGCCTGAAATGAGAACGTGCCGACAGCTTTCAGACAGCGTTGGACGGTCTGTAACCGGAATTCATCGGCGAACTCCTGCTCATCTATCTCAGCGAGCCCGAACGACCGACGTTCGGCAAGGAAATATCTTCGTTTATCCGCCAGCCACTCGGCCGTCGGCGGCTCGGTTACGCGATCTAACAACAGCGAAATCAGGTCATAGGCAGCCGAACCGATCCTTGCGTCCTGATGATCGATGATACGGAGCGAATCGTCGCCGGCCACCATCAGATTCGCCGAATGAAAATCGCGATGACACAGCACAGTTGCACGGCTATGTAGAATCAAGGCAAGGTCCGCAAATTCAGCATTTACGGCCATCGCAGTTGCTTCATCCAGAGGCCGTTGCCGAAGGGTCGTGAAGTAGTGCTCAAAGAAAAACTCTAGCTCCCACTTAAGTTTTTCTTGGTCAAAACGAAGCCGCGACGCAACAGAATCGAGTTCGAACGCCAGAGCGGTCGCGGCCTGGATCTTTGCGATTAGTCGTATCGCTGAGTCCAGAAGCCGTTCCCGCGACGCTCGGTCAGAGTTCGCCAGCTCATCACGAAGAATGCGGTCACCAAAATCTTCGATAACGATAACCCCCAGCGATTCATCTACTTGTAAAATGCGTGCGACCGGGAGTTCAGCCTTAAGAAAAAGCCCGGTAACGTCGATATAGCTCTGCTCCGCAGCATCGAAAGCCTCAGGATAGACACACGCGATCGCGGGCTTGCCCGACCATTCCACCCGAAAATACTCCCGCGTTGAAGCATCCGGAGTCAACGTCTCAATCGAGCCGCTTGCTGAATGAAGCTCGAGAAACTGCTCGAGGCGCTGTCGTAGATCAGACATAGGTTCAGACGGGAGCTAAATGAATGGAACAATATAGTTATCTCCCTGAATATAACCTTTGAGAGCCTTTTCAGGAATGTCGTTGCAGCTTCGCACCATGTCTGCCCGGACGATAGCGGAATTCTCAAAAACGGAGCCTGGTTCGATATGAACGCCATCTGCGATTATCGTTCGGTAAAGTTTTGCTCCGGATCCGATCGTTACATTATCCCAAAGCACTGAGTCGCGCACCTCAGCGTCCGGATCTATCGAGCAAGCGGTACCGATAAGCACAGTCTCGACGCTCATCATAGCAAGCGAAATGTCCAAATACCGGGGAATTGTCGAAAGTTCGAACCAGCTTCCTTCTGAAACGTGTGCCGCTATGCGTTTCCCGTCGCGAATCGCGGGATCATAAAAGGTCGGCACGATATCGGAATAGACGCCTTGTGGAATATAGTCGAAAACCTCGGGTTCAAGAATGTGGATTCCTGTGAACATGAGCGGATTCTGGATCTCACTAGCCGTATCTCGAATCTCGTCTTCGGTCGCGGGTTTAGCAAAATTCCCGAATCCGGTGACAAATCCATCCGAAGTTTCAACTACGGTAAATCGCTCGCGTTTGGTGTTGGCTTTCAAAACCATTGTCGCGATCGCCCCGGTTTTCCGATGGGTTTCAAGGGCTTTTGAGATATCTATGTCGGTTATGATCTTGCCGTTAACAATAAGAAAAGTCTCATTTCCGAGCAGGTGTTTTGCATTATCCAAAGCACCGGACGTGCCTAAAATCTTTGGCGCTTCCGTCGCGTATTTGATGGAAACACCAAATCTGCTTCCATCTCCCAAGGCTTCTTTGACTGATTGCGGCTGATGATGCAGATTGACGACTACATCCTTGAATCCAAAGCTCGCTACATATTCGGCCACATAGCCGACCAATGGCTTTCCGAGAAACGGGATGGCAGGCTTGGTACGGTCTATAGTGAGCGGAAATAGGCGCGTACCGAAACCGGCCGCGAGGATCATTGCTTTCATACGTAACGACGCAAGAGTTGCAGTTAAACTTTACGCCAACGCCCCCCATTCTCAAAGCAAAGAGGCTGCCCAATTGGACAGCCTCTCCGTCAGGTCGGTGACCCTCTCTTACTGGACCACATAATTGGCGACCGGATAATCACCCGGAGCGCCGAGGCCGTATGTTTGAGCCGTGTAGGTTGCCGAATCCAAGACCCAGAAAGTACCATCACGCCAGATCGCAAAATCTGTTCGCCCGTCGCCAGTGTAATCGCCTGGTGTCAGGAAGTCGGTTGCAGAAAGGCCCCAATTGACCTGTACTGCATTACCGGGAATCGCACTCGACAGATAATACCAGGTGTACGACCCGCCTGAGGGTCGAGCTACAGCGATGTCCGTTTTGCCGTCGCCGTCATAGTCACCGGGTACGATGAGATCGGACGAGAATCCAAACTGATTGACAGATGATCCGAGATCACTGCTACGTAAGATCCAAAAGTAGCCGAATCCGCCATCACCACGCTGAATAGCAAAGTCGTTCTTTCCGTCCCCGTCGTAATCACCAACGGCAACGAAATCTCCGCCCTTGCCCCAGGGTACGAATGTGGTCGGGCCTTCAGGAGTCTCTCTATAATAAAAAACGCTTTGGTCAGCCGACGTGAGGCCCGGACGATAGACCGCAATGTCTGTCGTTCCATCACCATTATAATCGCCGACGATAGCTGGGTTGTCACCGGTCTGCCCGAAAGCTTCTACCCGAGCTGTATTGGTTGCACTATTCAAGATGTAGAAAGCAGCAGTTCCCGGTGAACCCGGCCGCCATATTGCGATATCGTCTTTTCCATCACCGTCGTAGTCGCCGCCTACAACAAAGTCAGATGCTAGTCCCCAATCGTAGCCGAGCGTAGGACCGCCTGAACTTCGGTCAATAAACCAACGAAGCTGACCTTCCGCTCCGCCGCCGATGTTTCGGACAACCGCATAATCGGTGGTACCGTCGCCATCGTAATCAAGAGTTGCATCGCCCACAGGACCCGCAGCACCTGTCAATGTGAGACTTGCAGCGGTGATGGAACCTATGTCGCCTTCGCCGCCGTCACGAACGCGTAGCGTCCATGTGCCGTTCGGATCTGCCACTCCGGCGAATACCGGGGTGATCAATGTATTAGCTCCCGTCAACGGTGCTGATGAACGATATGACCCGGCCGCAACGGGCACAGCACCGGTTGCCGTTGTTGCTGCCTGC
>JBBQTV010000217.1:0-6145 GCA_038212935.1 Pyrinomonadales bacterium
GTGAGTCAAGATACTTTGTCGAATCCGAAACGTCCTGCGGCAGAGCGGCGATGAGCCGAAGATTTTTGCTCGCTCCGTTTTTCTCAACCAATTTTTGATAAAACGGCATACTTTCGGAGCAATAATGACATGTAGTCGAAAACCGTATTAAGAATCGCGAGAATCGCAGGCCTGACCCCTATCCCCCCTTGGCGATTTCTTAATCGTGTTCCGGCTTGACAACGGGGGGGGGGGGGGGGCAATAATTGTCGTTAATCGAAACCACGTCGTCCTTATTCGCTCCCAATGGATAAACGAATCTTCTACATCAAACAAAAACTCACGCAAACAATTGGTGAAGCGTGGTCTGTCGAAAGGATGGCCGCTGAGGTCGAAATGTCGATCTCTTATTTTCAGCGGCTGTTCAAAGAAGAGATGGGTGTTACGCCCCAAGGTTATCTCAATAACCTGCGCCTTGAAAAAGCCCGCGAATTGCTTGCCGACCCTTCCTGTTTTATGCAGATGAAACAGATTCGCTTCCACGTCGGACTAATGAACGACAGCCATTTCTCCCGGGATTTTAAAAGAAAACATGGGATGACTCCGAGCGAATATCGCCAACACCAAACTGAAATTCACCAATCCGCATCGCCAAACGGACAAGATTAAGAGCTTCGGACAAGAGACGATAGTTTTAGACAAGAGACAATCCTCGACTTAGAGCAATCCAACCGTAATACTTAAAGAATAAATTGAACTGTCGGAGGATTCTATGGTTTGGATAAAAACGTTGGTTGGCGTGCTGTTTCTTTTGGCTTACGGTGCAGTCGCCGTTTCTGCACAGCTCGAAGAATTAAAGCTAAAGGAAGTTCCACACGGATTCACCGGAAGGTTCACTTCGGGGATTCGGACGTTGACAATTGATTCCTCGGAAGGTGAGGATAAGATGTTATTGACAAAGATTACTGATGCCACGGGTCGGGTTCTCGCCGAGGTCGTTTACAAGAACAATCTTGTCAAGATATCCATATCAGAAGTGACGCTTCAATTTCGAACCGATAACGGGAGCTTAGCATCCGGATATGTCGAAAAACTCTCGCAGAAGAATCAGGAAAAGTTTGAGGCATATCTCGTTTCAGAAGAATCTGTGGTTGTCCGAAAGATGATTCTTGAGATTATTAGACAGCGAACCAACAGCAAACCAGCTAATTTAAAAGGTGTCTTAATTATCTCATTGGTACTGGGTGATGGCCCAGGATTTCCGAATCAGACTGGAAAGAAGAAGAGCGGGGTTACAAAATGCGCCGATCCAAAAGGGTTCCAGATTTATGCTTCCTATGTTTCGCCAACGGTGCAATATTTCAAGTCTCAGCCCGCGGTAGCCAGTCTTTTGGAATGTAATACATCGAACTGCTGTGGCTGCTGTGGCGTCGGTTGTTTAGGGTGCACAGGGTGTTATACGAGTGCATGTTATGTTCATGACTTGTGTGTTGACCTATATGGACACGCAGTTTGTCTAGCATTTGTCTATGACGCAGCAGTCTCAATTTTGAATGAATGCCCGGTGGTCTAGGACATCGGGAATGTGATATTCTTATAGAAACTAGGAAGATTATGCCCAAAAAGATGCTTCAACTTATCTTGGCGTTCGCAACCGGTGTTGTTGCGATGGTATTGGCATCTACGGCGTTTATGGCGACGATAAATGCCGATTCATTATCGGTCACTCTCGCGCTTTTGATCACATCTGCGGTTTTTCTGGTATTTGGACTGATAGTAGGGCTGTTTTGGCTCGGAGGAAGCCTTTTTGGCGGAGTAATGATTGCAGCGCCGTTCTTACTAGTTACGACCTTTTCGATTCTGCTCAGTGGATTTGGCCCGAAGTTGTTAAGCAACGATTTGCCGATACTTGCGACCGCCCTCCTTACAGGTGTCATCGGCTGTTACCTAGGTCAACGCTTAACATCAAAAAGCGGGACCGCAGCATAAGTTTGGACATTTGATCTACTTCGGTCGCGAATCCTTCGACTGCACTTGACACCCTTCTCGAAAATTCATAATATCTAAAGTTTCGGACTTGACCGTCTGGTTTTACCGTGCAGTTTCTTTGAAAACAGCATTGTAGAAATTTTTGAGAATTGAAACACGGATTGTTGCGTAAAATGCGGAGAACTCACTTCGCGGGTACTTTGATACGCCCTTACTAACGTGCGGGCTTCTGCACCTAATATGCCACGCTACAGCAAAGTTTCTTTTTCTCTAGTTGAGTAGAACAATTAAATACGGCCCTTACTTACGTGCGGGCTACAGACAATCATTCAGCGAGAGCTGCTTGAGCTAACTGCCGGAAAATGATTCGGCAAGAGTCAGGTAAGACGTTAGTTTTGCCTTTTAAAGAAGACGATCTTAGATCTTAGATCTTTGATCTTGGAAATTGAAGACAGCGACGTGGTCTCGGCGAAGGTCGAAGATCAAAGTTCAAAGATCAGGTTTTTGAGTATGCCGACAATTAACCAATTAGTTCGCAAGGGACGAAAGGCTGTTAAGTATAAGACGGCGAGTCCGGCTTTGCAGGCCAATCCGCAGAAGCGGGGTGTCTGCACACGTGTTTACACCTCGACCCCTAAGAAGCCTAACTCGGCTCTTCGTAAGGTCGCCCGTGTGCGTTTGACCAATCAGATCGAAGTTACTACATATATCCCCGGGATCGGGCATAACTTGCAGGAACACTCGATCGTGCTCATTCGCGGTGGCCGTGTTAAGGATCTTCCGGGTGTGCGCTATCACGTTATTCGAGGAACGCTGGATGCGTCGGGTGTTGCGAATCGCAACCAGTCGCGTTCGAAGTATGGTGCGAAACGTCCGAAGGGAGCTAAGTAAGGTAGACGGTTGGCAGCGGCAGTAGGCACTGAAGGCCTTGACTGCAAACTGCCAAGTGCCGCTGCCAACTGGAGATATATGGCAAGACGTAGAACAGCAGGAAAAAGAGAAGTTTTACCGGATCCGATCTACAACAGCATCGGTGTCACCAAGTTTATCAACGGCTTGATGTGGGAAGGTAAAAAGACCGTCGCCGAAGAGATCTTTTACGGTGCAATGACGAAATTGGCCGAGAAGACCGGCGAAGACGCTTTAAAGATGTTTAAGAAAGCGCTCGACTCGGTTGCACCTACATTAGAGGTCAAATCACGTCGAATCGGCGGTGCGACCTATCAGGTGCCGCTAGAGGTCACGCGTGACCGGCGAAACACTTTGGCAATTCGCTGGATCGTGACGAACGCCCGCAACCGCAGTGAAAAAACGATGGAAGACCGCCTCGTCGGCGAACTTCTCGACACAGTAAACGGACGCGGCGGAGCGATGAAGAAAAAGGACGACGTCCACCGCATGGCAGAGGCGAACAAGGCGTTCGCGCATTACAGGTTTTAAGGAACGATCTTTGACCTTTGATTTTTGATCTTTGAGCGGAACTCGAGATCGGATTACAAAGATCAAAGATCAAAGATCAAAGATCATGGCTGCAATTAGTTTAGACAAATTTAGAAACATCGGCATTATGGCCCATATCGACGCGGGTAAGACCACGGCGACGGAGCGCATTTTGTTTTACACGGGTGTTTCGCACAAGATCGGCGAAGTTCACGAGGGAACGGCGACGATGGACTGGATGGAGCAGGAGCAGGAACGCGGTATTACAATTACCTCGGCTGCGACGACCTGTTTTTGGACACGAAATGGCGTCGAGCACCGCATTAATATTATCGATACACCGGGACACGTTGACTTCACGATGGAAGTTGAGCGGTCTCTTCGAGTTTTGGACGGCGCGGTTTGTGTTTTTGACGGGGTCGCTGGTGTGGAGCCGCAGTCTGAGACGGTTTGGCGTCAGGCAGATAAATACGGCGTGCCGCGTATCTGCTTTATTAACAAGTTGGATCGTGCAGGAGCTTCGTTTGAACGTTCGTTTCAGTCGATCCTTGATCGCCTCGGTGCCAACGCGGTCGCCATGCAGGTCCCGATCGGCATCGAAGAGCACTTTAAGGGTGTTGTCGATCTGATCACCATGAAGGCGTTCGTTTGGAGTAACGAAGAAAAGGGTGCGAATTACGACATTACAGATATTCCAGCGGACCTTGTTGATCTGGCCAAGGCCGAGCGTGAAAAGCTTGTCGAAGCGGTTTCCGCGATTGATGATGATCTGATGATGAAATACCTCGAAGGCGAGGAAATTTCGGAGGATGAGATTCGTGTCGCAATGCGTAAGGGAACGCTCGCGATGAAGATCGTGCCCGTATTTACCGGTTCGGCATTTAAGAATAAAGGTGTTCAGACTTTGCTTGATGCGGTTGTTGACTTTCTCCCGAGTCCGCTCGATATTCCCGCTATCGAAGGCACACATCCAAAATCCGGTGAGATCGAAACCAGACCGCCTGATGCTAAAGCACCATTTTCAGGCTTGGTGTTTAAATTAATGGCAGATAAGCACTTAGGCCAGCTTGCTTTTGTGCGTATTTATTCGGGAACGGTGAGCTCTGGTTCGTATGTCACGAACACGATCAAAGATTCAAAAGAGCGTGTCGGGCGACTAATGCTCATGCACGCCAATAAACGTGAGGACGTTGATACGGCCAGTGCGGGCGAGATCGTCGCTATCGGCGGTATGAAAAATACCACGACCGGCGACACGGTTTCAGACGAAAACAAGCCGATTATTTTGGAATCGATGGATTTCCCGGAACCGGTTGTTCGCGTCGCGGTTGAGCCCAAAACCCGTGCTGATCAGGACAAGATGGGCATTGCTCTCAATCGTCTTGCTCAGGAAGATCCTAGTTTCCGCGTCAACACTGACCACGAGACCGGCCAGACGATCATCGCCGGTATGGGCGAGCTTCACCTTGAGATCATTGTCGATCGTATGAAGCGTGAGTTCGGCGTCGAGGCAAACGTAGGTAAACCGCAGGTTGCATACCGCGAAACGATTACCGCAAGTGCACCAGGCAAAGAGATTTATAAGAAACAGTCGGGCGGCCGTGGCAAATTTGGCCACGTCGAGCTCGAGATCGAGCCAGCTCCCGGCGAGGGGTTTGTCTTTGAGGACAAGATCAGCGGTGGTTCGATCCCAAGACAGTTCATCAAGCCGACGATGGAAGGCATCCGCGATGCTATGGGCCGTGGTTATTTGGCTGGATACGAACTGGTGGACATCCGCGTGAGGCTTTTGTTCGGTTCATACCACGAGGTTGACTCGGACGAAATTTCATTCAAATTGGCTGGCTCATTTGCATTTCAGGATGCTGTGAAAAAAGCTAAACCCGTGCTGCTCGAACCCATTATGCGTATCGAGGTCGTGACGCCTGAGGAGTATATGGGTGCGGTGAACGGCGATCTAAATCGCCGCCGCGGCCAGATCGACAAGATGGAACCCCGTCCGGGTAATGTCTCGGTTGTGACAGCGTTTGTGCCGCTTTCGGAAATGTTTGGATACACAACAGATCTGAGAAGTTCGACTCAGGGACGAGCGACATCAAGTATGCATTTTGAGCGGTATAACGAGGCTCCGCGTAATGTCGCCGAGGAAGTTATTGCGAAGATCAAGGGAACGGGAGCAAGTACCTAGTAATGTTTGGGGCAGACGCAAAAATGACGATGGTCTATTGGAAGTCCGACCGGTTTTGGTTGGGCAAGTTGCTGGAGCACCCAGAAATTATGACTCAGGGCGAATCTCTCGAAGAGTTGGAAGAGAATATCAAGGACGCTTATCTTTTGATGGCAATGGATGATGTGCCAAGTGGATACCAAGTTAAAGAGATCAGGTTATGAAACGGAAGGACCTGATCAGGCAATTAGCGGCCGAGGGTTGCGTCTTGCTTCGACACGGTTCGCGACATGACATTTACTTCAATCCTAAGACCGGGATGAAGCAACCAGTGCCCCGGCACAACGAAATAGACGAGGGTCTTGCGAGACACATTAAGAAGTTTTTAGGTCTTGAAAAGAAAATATTTTTTAGGGGACGAGAAAAGACATGAGCAAAGAGAAATTCGACCGGAGTAAACCGCACGTAAATATTGGGACGATAGGGCATGTGGATCATGGTAAGACGACGTTGACGGCGGCGATCACTAAGGTGATGTCAAAGCATAACGCAAAGATGACGTTTCGGTCG
>JBBQTV010000218.1:0-6112 GCA_038212935.1 Pyrinomonadales bacterium
CGGTCGAGGGATATACCTCCATCCAAATGCACATCTGGCGAGAGACGTCGGATTCCAGATCGCGTATTCGAAGTTTGGGCCGGCTTCGGCGATTGGCGGCCTTTCCGCTCTTTATCATTACAACCTTGCTGAGCAAGTTCCAGGTGAAACATGGGTCGTAGTTCCTCCTAGAAAAAGAACCAGAGTAAAAGGAACCTAAGTGGGGAATTCCCCACTTAGGACTGGAGAGAAATCGAAAAATGCTGATCCAAAATCAAGACGTATTTACGAGCGGCGAAGGTTTATTGCCTTCTTTTTTGTACTCTCCTGTGTTACCGAATGTAATCACCTGTGCCAGACATGGTGGCATTCCGTAGCGGAAATGACGAGACGAGAAAAAGTCATCGACTACGCCATCCAGCTCGATGATCGACATCGCTGGGCATATCAGACTGTCCCAGAAATGTTATTGTCCCAGATTCTGGGACATAGCATTTTCTGGGACAATAGACTATTAAAAACAGGTCTACGGGGCTTGAATCAGAAGGTTGTTATGAAGATCGAAAAGGAGATACTAAGGAAGTTGCACGGGCTTTTAACGAGGAGACCGGTCTGGTGTTGAAATACTCCCGCCTGACATCCACGGATCCCGATCAGATCACTACGTCGATTCCGCTCTTGAACTGCATTTTAACGGAAAAAGTAAATCGTACGCAGCAGAGATCAAGACAAATGTGAGCGATGCGGTTATCGGGAATGCGGCTCTGCACGCACAAAAGATCGGCGAAAGATTTGCGTTAGTCGCGTTCGTGATCGGGGCCGCCGCGCGTGATCTGATGTTCGAGTACGTTTACGACGCGCGGTTCCAGAGAGCAACCGAGGACCTCGATTTTGGAGTCGCGGTCGCAACGTGGGCCGACTACGACAACCTAAAGACTAGCGGCTTCTTCAGAAACGAGTGCACACCCGCGGGCGGCTTCGTATTTGGTACAGGTTTGTAATCTACTTGAAATCGATACCGAATGCTAGCGTGTTTTAGTAGCTGCCTCAGCACCTATACTTCACCGTTGATGGCCGTTAGGGCTCCAGTCGGCTTTTATGTTTCTGGGGTGTCTGGGAACAGGTGAACTGTACTTTCCCGCGTATTCCACGACCAAATTTGGATCATGGAAACCGGGAGTGAAACGCAAAAAGATTTTGTTTTTGGAGCTTTAGGTCTATAATCGGATCGTATTTCACTCGAACATTATATGGAAGACGGCGAATCCCATCAGATCACGCAACTGCTTGCGGATTGGAGCTGTGGGGACGAACGAGCGCCTGAGCGGCTAATGCCGATGGTCTACGACGAACTGCGCAGGATGGCCCGAGGATACATGCGCCGCCAGCCGTTGAACCATACTTTCCAAACAACTGAATTGATCCACGAGGCTTACATTAAATTAGCGAAAAACGGCACACATGACTTTCAGAATCGGGCACACTTTTTTGGCGTTGCGGCGAAAGCGATGCGGCATATTCTGGTCGATTATGCACGGTCGAAGCAGAGCGATAAACGCGGTGGCGGACGTGAAAGGATATCGCTCGCCGACGATACTGCGATCTCGGTCAATAGAACCGACCAGCTAGTGGCACTGGACGAGGCCTTGAAGAATCTCGCGTCCCTGGACGAACGAAAGTGCCGCGTCGTGGAGCTGCGGTACTTCGGCGGGCTGACGAATGAAGAGATGGCCGAGGTGCTGAAGGTCTCGTCAGAAACGGTAAAGCGCGATTGGCGCTTTGCCCGGAATTGGCTGCTGCGTGAACTGGCGGCAGGTGCTTAAGCCAAGAATTCTCCCCCGTCGATGTTCCTTTTTCCTTCCAGACTGCGTTTACTTTATTGGACGCAGTAACTTTTACAGTGGCGAGTGGATCGGGACAACCGGAGCAAGCCCGACCTCTTCTTTTATGAATGCAACGCGGCTGAAACAAATCGAAGAGATCTATCACGCTACTGCGGAAAACGCTCCGTCGGACTGGGCGGCAATCGTCAGCGCCCGGTGCGGCGGCGACGATGATCTTCGGCGAGAAGTGGAATCTTTGCTTTCGTACGACGAGATCTCGGACAGTTTTATAGACAGTTTGCCGGACGCGATAGCGGCGGAAATGTTTGCCGACGAGGTTGTTCCCGATCATATTGGAACTACGGTCGGACATTACAGGATCGAACGGCTCCTCGGCGAAGGCGGAATGGGTAAGGTCTACCTTGCCGACGACACGCTGCTCGGCCGCAAGGTCGCGTTGAAGATACTACCGCCAAGCCTGATAGAACACCGGGACCGCTTGAAACGGTTCAGGCAGGAAGCCAAAGCTGCGTCAGCCCTCAATCACCCGAACATACTAACCATCCACGAATTCGGGACAGAGGAAGATTCAAACTACATCGTTACGGAATTTGTCGATGGCGTGACGCTGCGTGAAAAAATGGCAGGCGGCCTGCCCATCAAAGAGACGCTGGAAATCGCCGGCCAGGCTGCTTCGGCGTTAGCCGCCGCCCACGCAGCCGGGATCGTCCACCGCGACATAAAGCCGGACAATATAATGATCCGTCGCGACGGGATATTGAAGGTGCTGGATTTCGGTCTGGCAAAGCTTTCGATGTCGGCCGAGCAGCGCGGTGAGGCGGGCTCAGAGGCCGCGACCATGTTCAAGACGGAACCCGGGATGGTGATGGGTACCCCCCACTACATGTCTCCGGAACAAGCGCGGGGTCTCAAGGTCGACGCGCGGACGGACATCTGGAGCCTGGGCGTGATCATTTACGAAATGGCGACAGGCAAACGGCCGTTCTCCGGGCCGACCCAGACCGATATCCTGGTAGCGATTCTGAATCAACCGGTACCAATGATCGATCAACTTATCGACGCACCTGCCGAACTCAAGCGCATAATCGACAAGACGCTCGCGAAAAACGTGGACGAGCGCTACCGGAATATCGAGGACCTCTCGTCCGACTTGAAACGGGTCCATCATCGCCTCGAGTTCGAGGCCGAACTAAAACTGACGCGCGGTGATGCTCATACGACCGACAAGCAAAGTGAAGCACGAGAAAGGGCTACGCGGATGATACCCGCCGTCGCTACTGGAGCGGTTGAACACGTGGAGGCTAGAAGCACAACGGCCGCTGGTAAGCCGCGTTCCTATGCGATAGCGCTGACAGCTGTGCTTATTGCGGTAGCCGTAATTATCGGAGCGGTCGTTTGGAAAACGGCAGAGCCGGACACGGCCGCGGAACAAAAAACTCAGCAGGAGTCTGCTCCGCCGGCAGTTTCCAGCCCGGCCGCTCAGCCCTCGCGAGTTCTGAATTATTCCCTGACCGTCCAAAGCTTTACGGACGGGAGGTACAAGGAACCTTTCACGCTTTCGGGCGAAATGCTGTTTAGAAACCGGGACCGCATTCGGCTCAATATCAAGAGTCGGCAAGGCGGATATCTCTACATCCTGAATCAGGGCCCAAAAAGCGAAAACGGAGAAGCGGCGTACAACATTCTGTTCCCTACACCAACAACGAACGCAGGAGCCGCACAGTTGTCAGCCGGACAGGAAATTCAGATCCCCGGGCAAAGCTGGTTCGAGCTAGATGCTAAGGAAGGGACAGAGCTGGTGTGGCTGGTATGGTCGGCCAATGCTCTGCCCAAACTCGAATCAGCAAAGCGGTTTGCGAATCCGGAAGATAAGGGCCGCATTGACGATAAAGAGTTGATCAAGCGGATCGAGTTAATGCTGCAGCAACACCAGTCAACGAAAGCAGCGGTCGCACGAGACGACGATAAAAAAGAATCGCAGATTGCCGGAAACGCTGATACAATCGCGCACCTTATCAAGCTTGAACATCATTGACGGCAAGGCGCGGAATGGCAAGACCGACGGAGGTACTAACTATGCTGAAATACTTAATTCTTTTAATAGCTCTATTGGCATTTTCCACCACGTTGCGGGCCCAAACGCCGCAGGACGCCACCAGGGACCTTTGGGACACCGCATTCATAAAGAAACGACCCGTGGCTAAGACCCCGGCGGCCCGGGTTCGGCCTGTGCGTTACCGGGTCGTCGGTAAAACCCCGGTTCCATCGTCGAAGGACATTCCCGGCGGGCCTGCGGTAGTTGGTGTAACTGTATGGCGGCTTCGACCTTCAAAATCTTCAGACGCAGCGGAGGTGCGGGAGTTGATTCACCAGCAGGGCGAATGGACGCCGGAGCGCGTCGGCGGTGGAACGCCGCTTTCAGAGGGCTCAAAGGTCCAGCTGACGATCGAATCGCCCCGGACCGGGTACCTTTACGTTTTCGACCGCGAAATGTACGCCGATAATACTTTTGGCGACCCGGTTCTGATCTTCCCGACGCTGAGCATCAACGGCGGCGACAACAAGGTTAGCGCTGGGCGCGTGATCGAGATCCCGTCGGCCGACGATAAGCCGCCCTATTACACGTTAAAACGGAGCCGCGACGATCACGCCGGTGAATCGCTGACCGTCATCGTTTCCGATAAGCCTTTGTCAGATCTCACGATCGGCAGGGGAGCGTTGAAAATTTCCGCTGATCAGTTCTATGAATATGAAAAGCAATGGGGAGCCATGACGCAGCAACTTGAATTGGACAGAGGAGCAGGTACGGCTAAGAGCAAGGCGGAAAAGGCGGCTGCCACACGCAAGGAAGACCTGACCCAGGATGACGTTCCTCCGCAAACGATCTATCGAGTCCAGGCGAAGCCCGGTCAACCATTGCTGTTAACAATTCCGTTGTCTATCAGCTCCAAGCCTTAGAAAGACGCTTCCATACCAGGTTATTGAAGAATACAAGGATAGGATCCGGAAGTGTGTACACGGCGGCATAGCAGGTTTGATCGAAGGAGTTAATATGCTTATCAAAAGCTTACGCTTATTGTTCCTAATTAGTTTGCTGACTGTCGTCCCACAAGCGCAGGAGCCAAAGATTCTTTCGTCTGGTCAGACGATTGAGCGCGAGATCACGGGTGGACAAGATCAAAATTATAAAATCGAGCTCACGGCAAATCAGTTCATCCGTATTCGGTTAGATCAACATGAGCTTGATGCAACGCTGATTTTGATCGCTCCGGACGGCAAACAGGCAGCGGAAATGAATTTGACAGGCTCCGGCGAGCAGGAAACACTTGCGCTCGAAGCGGCGGCCGGCACTTATAAACTGACAGTCCGCGGCATCGGAACTCCGAAAATGGCTGGTTCCTATCGGCTGGAGACGATAATTCAGGCGTCGGCAAGCGAAGCTGACCGAGAATATCTAACCGCGCAGAGATTGTTGCTCGAAGCCGTCGAATTAGCGAAACAAAATCCAAAACCGCCGCAGCTGATCGAGAAATTTGAGCAATCGCTCGCAATGTGGCGTACGCTGAACCAGCCGTTTTGGGCAGCGTTGACGCTCAAGGAAATCGGCAAAGCGTATGTGAGCTTGAAACGCTATGACAAAGCAATTGAGTCTCAGGAACAAGCAATCGCCATCAGTCGGGAATTAAAAAACCGTATTCGAGAAGGCGTTGTCCTTTACGATCTCGGGCTTTCCTATTTCAACCAGCAGCAATATGAAAAAGCCACCGAATATTTCCGGCAGTGCATAACGATCTTTCGCGAGATGAAAGAGCGGCGCAGAGAAGGATTGATGATCTACGCTCTCGGCAACACTCAAGACAGATTGGTTCAGCCGGTAAATGCAATAGCGAGTTTTGAACAGGCACTGCCGATATTACGCGAAGTAAACGACCGCGCGTTTGAAGGGCAGGCACTGCTTAGTTTAGGAAATGTATATATAAATCAAGGTCAATCAGACAAAGCAATAGAGGTTACTGAATCAGCGGTTATGATCTTTCATGAGATCAAAAACTATGCGAGTGAGGGACAGGCTCGTGTCAATCTCGGCATAGTCTACAGTCGAATCGGTGAATCTGAAAAAGCCATCAGGACTTTAGAGCCCGCGCTGGCCATTTTTCGCGAATCGAAGAACCGAATTCAGGAAGCCAGCACCATAAACACGCTGGGATTGGTCTATGGCGGGAGTGGAGAAACGGAAAAGGCGATTGGATATTTTGAGCAATCGCTGGCGATCGGTCGTGAACTCAAAG
>JBBQTV010000219.1:0-6107 GCA_038212935.1 Pyrinomonadales bacterium
GACCGCTGACGATCTCGCCCGCTACTGTCAAATGCTCCTGAACGGCGGCGTCGCTACCACTCCCGGTTCTGACAGGGGACGCCGTGTGCTCTCGGCTCAAACCGTCTCCCGGATGACCGCACCGATCGTTGTTTCCGAATCGGGCGATGCACGCGGGCTTGGGTGGGACATTAACACGTCATTCTCGTCGAATCGTGGCGATCTGTTTCCGCTTGGGTCGTTTGGGCATACGGGTTTTACGGGAACGAGCGTTTGGATCGATAGGGTTTCGCAGACCTTTGTGGTTTTCCTTTCGAACCGTGTTCATCCGGACGGCAAAGGTGATGTCGGGCCGCTGCGGGCGAAGGTTGCGACCATAGTTGCGTCGGCAGTTGAAGATACGCCTGTCGAAGTTTATCGGCTCGCCGAGAGTACGTACAATTCAGCAATAGCCGCGCAGATGCCGAGGTTTAAGGAGAATCTGTTACGCCAAGCCGTGAGCGAAAACGTTTCGCTTGGGGTTGCTCAACCCCTGCCGTCGTCGGGCACGTTTCCACTGGTCCTTTTTCCCGGAATTACGGTTTTGAATGGCATTGACATCCTCGAACGCGATAAATTTCAACAACTCGCGGGCCTCAAAATCGGCCTTGTCACAAATCACACAGGCCGCAACCTCGCGGGCAAATCGACAATCGACATCCTACACGAAGCGAAGAACGTCAACCTCGTCGCGATCTTCGCCCCCGAACACGGCATTCGCGGCGAGCTTGATACAGAAAAGATAGACGATACGAAAGACGAGAAGACCGGCCTTCCTGTTTATTCGCTCTACAAAGACGGGATGCGGCGGCCAAAGCCGGAGCAGACTGCGACGATCGACGCTTTTGTCTATGACATTCAGGACATCGGAGCGAGATTTTACACTTACACCGCGACGCTCAAGAATGTGATGGAAGAGGCCGCGAAGGCCGGAAAGCCGGTTTTCGTCCTCGACCGCCCAAACCCGATCAACGGCAACTCTGTCGAAGGCTCGCTCGCCGATGAAGATAAATTGGCGTTCATCGCTGCCCACACAATTCCAGTTCGCTACGGCCTGACCATCGGAGAACTTGGCATGATGATGAACACCGAACGAAAGATCGGTGCCGATCTGCGGGTTATCAAAATGGAAGGATGGTCGCGGGCAATGTGGTTTGACGAGACGGGACAGACGTGGGTTAACCCAAGCCCAAATATGCGTTCGCTCACGCAAGCCACGCTCTATCCGGGCATCGGGTTGCTAGAAACGACAAATCTCAGCGTCGGCCGCGGGACCGACACGCCGTTCGAGGTCATCGGTGCTCCATATATCGATGGGCAAAAACTCGCTAAATATCTCAACGAGCGGGCAATTAAAGGCGTCCGCTTTATCCCGATCCGGTATAAACCCAATGCATCGGTTTTCAAAGACGAACAAATAAACGGAGTAAATATACTAATTACAGACCGTAATTCGCTTGATTCATACCGGATGGGCATCGAGATCGCCGCCGCATTGCGCAGGCTGTATCCGACCGAATGGCAGGTCGACCGGTACGCTCGGCTGCTCGTCAACGGCGAAATTCTCGACCTCGTAAAACGCGGCGAAACACCGGAGAATATCGAAATAGCGGCTAAAGCAAAAAATGCAGATTTTTCCAAACGTCGGGCATCATATTTGCTTTACAAATAACTGAATAAAAGTACAGTTCTTTTCAAGATTCACATTTTCGTAACAAGTTGTTTAATATCAACGGTTTCACAAGATTCGTCCTTATTTCAGAATTTTATGCGATAACGAAAATTTGAATAAAAGTCCATAAACGTAAATTATTTTTATGGATCGCAATGATCGAATTCAAAAAAATCTAAAAAGGAAAAGAGAATATGAGCAAAAGATCTTTGATTTCCGGTTTGTTATCCCTCGCCGCCGTCATCTGTCTCAGCACAGCGATGATCGCTCAAGAGGTCACCGGAACTATAGTTGGAACAGTCAAAGACGCTAACGGGGCCGCCGTGGCAGGAGCGTCGGTCACGATTACTGATACGGCCAAAAACGTTGTTATCAGGACAGTAACGACCAATTCCGATGGCGAGTTTAATGTCCCGAATCTCTCGCCGAGTCAATACTCTGTCATCGTCGAGGCCGCGAACTTCAAGAAGGGTATTAGCACAAATGTGAAAGTGGACGTTGGAGCACGCCGTACCGTTGATGTTGATCTACAAGCGGGCAACATCTCCGAAGCGGTGACTGTTGAAGCTGATCGAGTCACGATTGACTCAACATCTGCCACCAGCGGCACGATCATTACTGGCGAACAGGCTCGTGAGATTCCGATCAATAACCGAAACTGGGTTCAGCTCATCACCCTCGCACCGGGCGTTTCGAATGACCTGTCCGACCAGGTTTACGTTGGTACGACCAACCCTGACGGTCAGGCAAATACGATCAACATCTCGGTCAACGGTGCCCGCAGCAGCCAGAACACATTTACTGTCGACGGTGCCGACGTGACCGACCGTGGGTCGAACATCACGATTCAGGCTTATCCGAGCGTCGATTCGATCGGCGAATTTAAGGTTCTTCGTTCGCTGTTTCCGGCAGAATCAGGCCGCAGCGGCGGTGGACAGATCAACGTTGTCACCCGTTCAGGTGGCAAGCGATTCAACGGAAGTGCATTCCTTTTTTGGCGTAATGAACAGTACAACGCCAATAACTATTTGGTTAACAGCATTACGGGAACTCCCGCATTCGGACGGCTCTGTTCGCCCCTCGAAGGTCTACCGAATAGCGACGAGCGTTGCAGCGCCCGTCGAGCCCCTTTTTCCTACTACAATTATGGCGGCACTTTCGGCGGTCCGGTCTCGTTCCTTGATTTTGGTGAACGTGACCCATCCGAGCCGCGTTTCAGGAAATATGACCGAACGTTCTTCTTCTTCTCGACAGAACGGCGCCGAGACCGTCGATTCACCTCCCCGATCACGACCACAATTCCGGATGCATTCCTTAGAAATGGTATTTTCCCGATCCCAGTTTGTATCAACCGAACCTTTACGACGCCAACGTCACCTGCGGAGACCTGTACCGGGGCAAATATTCTTCCTGCTGGAACCCCATTACCTGCAAATTTGATAAACCCAGCGGCACTCGCCTATCTCAACGGCGTATATCGCAAGTTGAACCTCCCGAATAACCAACGCGTAGGCAGCCCGTTCGAGTCGATCGATCAGATCCCTAACGAAGCAGATTTTCGTCAGGAGCTCTTCAAGATCGACCACAGCGTTAACGATCAATTATCGATGTATTACCGTTATCAGCAGGACAAGATTCCAACCCTCGACGGTAACGCCCTCTTCTCCAGCGGTACGGGACTAAACGGCGTTTCGACGACCTCGACGAATTCGCCGGGTAGAACTCACACATTCCAGACGACCTATGCGGCGAGCCCAAAACTAATTTTTGAGGGCCGCTACAACTATGGCTATGGAGCTATCCTCAGCCGAAACGTCGGATTACTTGCTCTGTCGAACACAACGGTTCCGATAACGCTTCCTTTCGCTAACCAGCGTGACCGTATTCCGTCGATCAGTGGAAATGGATTTACCGGCCTCGGCAGTTTTGGGCCGTACGACAACTTCTCGTACAAACACAACTTCACCGGTACAACCACATGGCTCACGGGAAATCACGCCGTTAAATTCGGCGGCGTTTTTTCACTCTACCGCAAGAACGAAAACGCCCTTGCCGGTGTGAACGAAGGCAGATTCACTGCGTTTCCGGCTACACGTCCAACCGGTCAAACCTTTCCGGTAAACTATACGACGCCTGGTGGGGTCGTATTAACGAACGCTATAACGACTGCTGTCGCGGATAACCTCCAGCGTTGGGCAAGCTTTCTGGTCGGAAACGTGTCGTCGTTTAGCCAGGCAAGTTTTGATTACACAGCCGATCTCCGTCAGAAGACGATCGAGGGCTTCGTTCAGGACGAATGGAGAGCTAAGAGCAACCTGACGATCTCTCTCGGCGTGCGTTACTCGTATTTCGGTGCACCGTGGGATAAGAACGGACGTCTTTCAAACTTTGATCCGTCGCTTTTCAATTCGGCTGTCGCTCCTAGCGTGACCGGAGCTGGTAGCAGAGTCGTTGACACAGCACGTAATTTCTGTAGTGGCATCATCGTCAACGAACAGAATTTTGCAACTGCGGCAAATAACTGCACGCCGACGGTTTCGCCATACGGCAAATACGTGATTGATATATCGAAAACTGATTTCGCGCCGCGTATCGGTATCGCGTGGGATCCATTCAAAACAGGAAGAACATCCGTCCGCATGGGATACGGAATGTATCACGAGCAGGTGCTAAACGGAACATTTCTTCAGAACATTGGTGTTAATCCGCCATATCAGATCACTGCTACAGCGGCGACGACAAGTCTCAATAATCCAGCCGCCAACTCGGCGGTTGCATCGGGCCTAACCTCGCAGAGCCTTCGAGCAGTTCAGACCGATTGGCACACTCCCTACAGCCAGCACTGGACGCTCGACATTCAGCAGCAGTTAACTGGAAACACGGTTTTCACGATCGGCTATTCCGGTTCAAAGGGAACCAACCTGCAGGGCCTCACCGAACTTAACAGCCTGCCAGCCGGACGTGCGCTTATCTCACAGTGTGCTCCAGGCAATAACTTTATTGGTCAAGCGACGCCCCTTACAACAGTGCAGTGTCAGCCGACGGGGTACGCGTTTCGTAATCAGGCTACAAGTATTGCGGCGGGTAACCCGAATGTCGTAGGCACTACGATATTTAACGATAACGCAATACTTGATCAGCTTCGTCCTTTTCGCGGCTACCGTTCGATCGCTATCGTTCAGCCACGATACGACTCGAACTATCACAGTCTGCAGACTACGGCGACCCACCGATTTGCCGCCGGGTCCCAGGTTACGGCTAACTACACGTGGTCGAAAAATTTGACAACGAGCATCAATGATCGTTCGACTTCGCCGCAGAATGCCTACGACATTCAGAGCGAATATCAGCTCGCTGCCCTTGATCGTCGTCACATTCTGTCTATCAACTACGTATACGAACTTCCGTTTTTCAGCAAACAGCAGGGCCTTACTGGTAAGCTGCTCGGCGGTTGGATGTTTAACGGGATCGCGACCTATAACTCGGGCCTACCGTTTACGGCCACGACCTCACTGTTTGATCCGGCCGGACTCGGAATTCTTAACGTGAATCCAACGGCACGTCCCAATGTTACCTGCGACCCAAATCAGGGTGGTGCCGGAACGCTTCAGTCGTTTTTCAACACCTCGTGCTTTCAAACGAATCCGGCACTCGTTGACACTGCTGGCAATCGCATTTTGGTTCCGAATACCGTCGGCAACACTGGCCGTGGAAACATCACGGGCCCGAACACGATTAGATTTGACCTGACGGCTGTAAAGAATGTTCGCTTTGGCGAACGGTTCAGGCTTCAGCTCCGTGCCGAGGGCTTTAACATCTTCAACAATGTTAATTTCCGAGGGTTGAGCACGAATGTAACCTTCGCGAGTTTCGGTGCGGTCACCTCGGTTCGTGACTCGAGAACGATGCAGTTTGGAGCAAAGATTATTTTCTAATCTTTGATCGCATTTGACTTGGCCCGCGGCGAACTATTCGACGCGGGCCATTTTTGTTTGGTAGATTTAGACTTATGAGTTCGTTGATTTTTAAGGATGTATGTGTTGCCGACAGCGGTGGCGAGCGACAAGATATCTGTGTTACCGATGGCGAATTTGTCGATGAGCGAGACGGCACCGCGGTTTCGACCATTGAGTGCGACAACCTGTCGTTCTTTCCCGGATTTATTGACGTGCACAATCACGGGGCAGTCGGGGTCGACGTAAACGAAGCCGATGTTGATGGTTTGTTAAAGATCGCGGCGTTTTTGGCTACGCGGGGAGTGACGGCCTGGATGCCTACTTTGGTACCGGATTCGGATGAGAATTACCAGCGAGTGATCGGGGCAATCGATGAGTTGATGATCGTTCAGGAAGGGAATCCAGTTGCACAGGCCGTTGGCGTTCATTATGAAGGTGTTTTTGCGAATGAGAAGATGTGT
>JBBQTV010000220.1:0-6093 GCA_038212935.1 Pyrinomonadales bacterium
TTACGGGACAAGTTGTCGAGCGTGTGTTGCTTCCGGATTTTGGCGGAGTGTTGCATTCGTCGCCCCAACCGGCGGCGAAATCAGCGCCGAAGCGAACCTTTCGTTCATTCGGCGGACGCAGACGCCGATAATATAGGAAGAGGAATATGAAAGCAGAAAAGTACGCCGTAGGCGATTCGATAGAAATGATGTGTTCGGGGTGTGACGACGAAAAGCCGCACACCATCGAAACTGTTACGAAACTTGGCAAGATCTCAAAAGCGATCTGCACTTCGTGCGAAGGTGTTAGCACCTTCAACCGCGGTGTCAAAACCTCGGTGGCCGTCGGAAAAGCGAAGGCTGCTTCGCCCTACGACCGGACGCGAAAGTACCGCAAGGGCCAGGCCATGACGCATACCAGCTTCGGCCATGGCGAAGTCACGGCAGTTGTCGAATCGCAGAAGATCGACGTTCTTTTTGGCGATAAGACGCGTCGTCTTATCCATTCACAGGACTAGACGCATCGCGTCTCTTTAGATCGAAAAGGCGGCCCTATTTGAGGCCGCCTTTTCGCGTTCCTAATTACTTCGTTAATTATTTTCGTCGAAGCAAAAAGCCGATCGCCAGGCCGATCGCGGCCGAGATCAGGATAGTCTGGCCGGGCTTCTGCCGGGCGTATTCTTTGGCGTCCTCGACAAGTTCTCTCGGATCTTTATCCTGCAGCTCCTTGAATTTATCGCTGGCCTGCATGAACTTTTCGTTTGCAAAGTCGCGTGCCTTTACAGCCGCGTCCTGAACCTTATGGCCGTATTCCTGTGCCTGCATCCTGATATCTCCTAGAAATTCGTCGTCCGCAACGCTGCCTCCGCCAACGGGTACCAGGCTCTGTTCCAATTCCCTCTCTGCTTTCTTAACTTCGTTCTCAAATTCTGACATCTATTTTCCTCCGTGCGAGTTCGCTGTAAAAGTGCCTTTCTGATGAATAGCGTTCTCACTTGGTTGTAACGAATTCTCAATCGAATATGTTCCCGGTGGACGTCGAATGATATCTGTCGCGACTTATTAACGCGTTCACTACTTGAGGCTCTTGACGTCCAATGCCCGGCAAACGCGGATTCTATGTTAATTCTTTCACAACCTCCTTGACAGGTATCACACCAATTTGCGAATCTAGCAATTCGCAGGTTAGTAAGCACTTACTTACGCGTAAAGGGAGAAGATTTGATCAATAGATTTTTCAACTGTGACCAGTCCGGCAGAATGTCCGGCGACGAGCGCCGCGAGACGATCCTCGCTGCTGCTATCAGCCTATTCGCTCAGCACGGCTTTAGCGGGACGACCACCAAAAAGATAGCGACGGCCGCCGGCGTTTCCGAAGCAATGGTCTTTCGCCATTTTGCTTCGAAGGAAGAACTGTACGGGGCGATACTTCACAGCAAATCATGCGAAGACGGGCTTCATCGATTTCCTTGGGAAAACAACGCCGAGCTTATCGCAGCCCTCGAAGCCAAAGACGACCAGGCTGTTTTTTATCACCTTGCGCTGAATGCACTTAAAAAGCACCAGGCTGACGTGCCGTTCATGCGTCTGCTCTTCTTTTCGGCACTCGAAGAACATGACCTGGCGGAACGATTTTTTAGCGAGTTCGTATCTCAGGTTTATGAGTTTATCGGAAATTATATCGCCCGCCGTCAGAAGGACGGAGCAATGCGTGAGATCGATCCGCGGGTCGTAGTTCGCGCTTTTCTCGGCATGCTGATCCATCATTCGCTCAATAATATTTTGTGGGACAAGGAGCGGCGGCTTCTGGATATATCGGACGAAGACGCAGCGGCAAATTTTGCAGAATTGATACTTCACGGAGTAGCAAACAAGTCTTGATGACCGAGCCGCCCGAATGGATGCACGGCGGCAATTATACGTATGAATAACCGAAAGTCATTGGTCGCCGGCGTCTTGCTGGCAGTGTCAGCGGGCCTGGCCGCAACAGGATGCGGCTCAAGCGCCGATTCGGCATCGATGAATGCAAACGCCGAACCGGCGAGCGTCGAAGTCACCACCGCTCAGGCTGTGATCCAGCCGATCCCGACGTACATTGAGGCAACGGGAAATCTTGCCAGCGATGCTCAGACGGACGTAGCTCCGGCGGTCGGCGGCAAGATCGTCGAGGTCAACTTCGACATCGGAAGTTACGTCAATCAAGGCGATGTCCTCGTCCGATTGGATCCGCGTGACGCAAATATACGGCTGGAGCAAGCGCGTGCGCAGGTCGAACAGCAGCGACAGACCGTTCAGCAGGCAGAAGCCGGTGTAGAACAGGCGATAGCGAATCTGCGGCAGACACAGGCACGGCTTGGCGTAAGCGACGGCGAAACTTTCCAGATCCAAAACTTCTCGCAGGTAAAGTCGATCACCGCACAGCTCCGGCTTGCAGAGACCGAGCTTAGCCGGGCGGAACGACTGTTGGAAAGCGGCGATGTCTCGCGGGCGATCTACGACCAACGCCGCGCGCAGCGTGACGCATTGCTCGGCCAGCTGGACGAAGCGCGTTCAAACGCGGCGGTCGCCATTCGAGCGATCAGTACGGCACAAGCGGCCGTGGATTCTGCCCGAGCCGCCGCAAACTCAGCCAGAGCAGGTATCCGCACTGCCGAAGCTGCCGTAAGTCAGGCGCAAAAATCAGTTACGGATACGATCGTATATTCGCCGATCAGCGGCTATGTAGCCGAGCGGAATGCGGACGTCGGTGAGTTCATCTCGCCAAATACGCCGAATGCCAAGATCGCAACGATCGTCCGGACATCGACACTTCGCGCACGGATCGACCTTCCGGAGCAAGAGGTCGGCAAGGTTGCGACGGGCCAGGGCGTTTCGGTGCAGGTCAGCGCATATCCCGACCGAAGCTTTGCGGGTAGGATCGTACGCATCGCTCCCAGCGTCGATCAGCAGGCACGAACGCTTTCGGTCGAAGCCGAGATCCAGAACGTCGACGGATTGCTAAAACCGGGCCAGTTCGTAACGGTGCGGATAACGCAGTCGAAACCGTCTCCGGCTGTGATGATCCCGACCTCGGCAGTTCGAACGGACGGTACGGTCAACCGCGTCTTCATCGTCAAGGAGGGCGCCGCACGCGAACAGATAGTTCAGCTCGGGCTGCTCGAAAACAACATGATTCAGGTCAAGAACGGCGTCATCGAAGGTGACGTTGTGGTGACCAGCAATGTGAACGAGTTGACCGACGGAGTTTTTGTAAGGCAATAGGGCGATGAGGGAGATCGTTACAAAGATCAAGATCGATTCTCCTGCCGATAAGGTGTGGGAAGTTTTGACGAAATTTGAGGAGTATCCAAGCTGGAACCCCTTCATTCGCCAAGCGGAAGGACAGGTGAAGCTCGGCGAGGTGCTCAATATAAAAATACAGCCGAGCGGCGGACGTGAAATGAGCTTCACACCGCGGGTGGTCGAAGTAGAGCCCGGCAGGAGGTTCGCATGGCTTGGCAAACTCTTCATTCGAGGACTGTTTGACGGAAGGCACGAGTTCGCTGTTTATGAAGTTGAGAACGGCAAGGTCGAGTTCGTGCACAGTGAGCGGTTCACAGGAGTTTTGGTTCCGTTGATCTGGGGATCTATCGAGAAAGATACGCGAAAAGGCTTCGAAGAAATGAACGAGGCCTTAAAAAAAAGGACTGAGGGCAACTGAACCTAGGGAGTAGTTGATCTTATGCAGTGGTTAGCAGAAGTTTGTGTCAAGCGGCCGGTATTCGCGACGATGTTGATCTTGTCGTTGGTCGTGGTCGGAACCTTTTCGTTCTTCAGTTTGGGCGTCGATCTCTTCCCGAAGATAGACTTCCCGACCCTGACCGTCACGGTCGTGAATCCGGGTGCGTCGCCCGAAGAGATCGAGACCGAGATTACTGAACTGATCGAAGAGTCCGTCAACACGATCAGCGGTATCGACGAACTTCGCTCGTCTTCGATCGAAGGCGTCTCGCGTGTGTTCGTCCAGTTTTTGCTCGAAAAGGACGTCGAGGTCGCCTTCAATGAAGTGCAGCAAAAGGTCCAGGCTGTGATTCCCCGGCTCCCGACGACCGCCGAGCAGCCGACCGTTATCAAGCTCGACACAGATGCCGCACCAGTTCTTCGCATTACCCTTTCCGCGCCACAGTCGCTGCGCGACGTGACCGAGGTCGCTCGGACGCAGATCAAAGAAAGGATCGAGTCCGTAAACGGCGTCGGCCAGATCACCATCATCGGCGGCCAGGAACGCCAGATAAACGTTTGGATCGACCCCGATAAGATGCGTTCGTACAACGTAACGCCGATCGAGGTCTCCGCCGCACTGCGCATTCAGAATGTCGAATTCCCGAGCGGCCGGCTTGACGGCGGCCAAACGGAAACCAGCGTACGAACGCTCGGCAAGATCCAGCGTCCGGCGGAGTTTGCTGACGTCGTAGTCGCAACCCGTGGAACGTATGAGGTCAAGGTCCGGGACATCGGTTACGTCGAGGATGGAGCCGAAGAGATCCGTTCTGAGGCACGCTTAAACGGACAGCCGGCCGTGACCCTGATCGTCTCAAAACAGTCCGGCCAGAACACGGTCGCCGTTGCCCGCGAAATAAAGGATCGGCTTACCGTCATCGAACAGAATTTGCCCGACGGTTATCAGCTTCGCATCATCGGCGACAACTCGATCTTTATCGAAAATTCGGTCGCGGCGCTTGAGGAGCATTTGGTGCTCGGTTCGATCTTCGCGTCGATCGTCGTTTTCTTTTTCCTCTGGAGTTTTCGGTCTACATTCATTGCTGCACTCGCTATCCCGACATCGATAATTTCGACCTTCGCATTGATGTACGCGATGGGCTATACGCTCAATTCGATCACGATGCTGGCTCTAACGTTGATGGTCGGGATCGTGATCGACGACGCCATCATCGTGCTCGAGAATATCTTTCGATTTGTCGAAGAAAAGGGCATGGATCCGTTTCAGGCCGCGATCGAAGGAACGCGTGACATCGGGCTGGCCGTGCTCGCTACGACGCTTTCGCTGATGGCGGTATTCGTACCGATCGGGTTCATGCAGGGCATCATCGGGCGTTTCATGTCCAGCTTCGGCCTGACCGCATCGTTCGCCGTCGGTGTCTCGCTGATCGTGTCGTTTACGCTGACGCCCATGCTCGCGGCCCGCATCATCAAACGCAAGAAGCACACGCCGGTCGAACCAAAGGCCGGCGGCGACGGAATGCTCGAACCGCGAGACGAGGAACCTTCGGGCCATTCGTCCAAGGATTCGCGTTGGTTCGGTTTCATTCTCGATAGATACACAGGCCTTCTCCGCTTTGCGATGGGTCATCGCTGGCTGATCGTTTTGACATGCGTATTGGTCTTCGTCTCGATCGTGCCGCTTTTTTATGTCGTCGGTAAGAACTTCCTTCCGGTCGATGACCAGTCTCAGTATGAGGTTTCGGTACGTGCGCCGGAGGGCTATTCGCTCGGAGCAACATCGTTGACGATGGAGCGGATCGCAAGTCAGATCCGGCAGATCCCGGGTGTGACGGACACGCTGGTGACGGCGGGCGGCGGACAGGACCAGGTGGTCAATAGCGGAACGATCTACGTAAAACTGACCGACGTTGGCGAGCGTTCAAAGTCGCAAGAAGATCTGATGACGCAGACCCGCGAATTGCTCGCCCCGTTTTCGAATGAGCTGCGGACCGCGGTGCAGCCCGTTGCGGCATTCTCCGGCGGCGGATTCAGGAACGCCAACGTGCAGTTTCTGATATCCGGCCCTGATCTGAAGCAGCTTGAGGTCTATTCGGAACAGCTTCTCGAAAAAATGAGAACGATCCCGGATGCCGTGGACGTAGATTCGACGCTGATCGCGGGCAAACCGGAGGTTCAGCTTGAGATCGACCGCGAACGTGCCGCCGACCTCGGCGTAAGGGTCGGCGATGTTTCGCAGGCGTTGAACACGCTCGTTGCGGGCCAGGACGTCACCACCTACAACGAGGGAACGCAGCAATACGATGTCGTTGTCCGGGCGATAAACACGTTTAGAACTGACGTTGAGGGCTTGCAGCGGATGATCGTGCCATCAGCAAAGGTCGGCTGGGTCAC
>JBBQTV010000221.1:0-6021 GCA_038212935.1 Pyrinomonadales bacterium
GAGCTACGTACCGTTTCGCAATGCAAATATGCTCGCGATTGCGACCAGCTGGGCGGAGGTGATCGGCGCGACGAGCATATATATCGGAGCTGTTGCCGAAGATTCGAGCGGCTATCCGGATTGCCGGCCGGAGTTTTACGAAGCATTTCAACGGACTATAAACACTGGTACCAAGCCCGACACGCGCATCGAGATTCGTACGCCGATCATCGATTTATCAAAGGCTGAGATCGTAAAGAAGGGGATTGACCTGAATGCCCCATTGAATCTGACGTGGTCATGCTATCGTAACGAAGACCTACCTTGCGGCACTTGTGATTCTTGTGCCCTGCGTCTTCGCGGATTTGAACTAGCCGAAGTCAAAGACCCCATCGCCTACGCTTAAATTGAGAGACGGTCGCGGTCGATGGCGAGGCCATCAAGGTCACCGATCGCGGCGAAGGCCAGTTTCTCCGTTACAAAGAAATCGCGAGCTAGGGCAATGACGTCGTCTGTCGTCACTGCTTCGACGCGTTCGATCGACTCTTCGACCGGTATTTGGCGGCCGTGGAGTAGCTCCATATGGGCAAGCGTTCCAGCGCGTCCGGCTGAGTCTTCGAGGCCGAGGAGGATCGAAGCAACCGACTGGTCTTTCATTAACTGGAGTTCTTCAGTGGTTACGCCGTTGCGGACTATCCATCGCATTTCGTCGAGCACGATGTCTAGTATCTCTTCGACCTGCTCCGGCGACGTTCCCGCAAAGACCGAGAATATTCCGCAGTCGCGAAACATTACGGCCGAAGATCCCACGCTATAGGCTAACCCGCGCTCCTCACGCACCTTTTGCCAAAGGCGGCTCGACGTCCCGCCGCCGATGATGTTGGCGAGCAGTTCGGCGGCGTAGCGGCGTTCGTCGCGGCCATCGACGATTGGCGTCGCGATTATCATATGGGCCTGCTCGAGTTCGGCTTTGTGCTCGATTATAATCGGCGCCGCAACCGCGGGGGTGGTGAAATGTGGATGCGGTTTGCGGACCTCAGAACTCGAGAGCACGTTGTTTCGAGCGACGAGCTCTAACATTTTTTCGTGTTCGATATTTCCCGCGGCAGTTATTACAAGATTTGCCGGGCCAAAGGCATTTTGATGATATTCAAGCGTCCGATCGTGTCCGAATGTTCGAACTGATTCGGGTGTTCCGGCGATCGAGAGCCCGAGTGGATGTGCAGGGAAGAATTCGCGATGGAAGATGTCGCCGAGGAGTTCTTCCGGCGAATCATCGATCATCTTCATTTCTTCGATGATCACACGCTGTTCACTCTCTAGATCGGCTTCGTCAAACCGGGGGTCGGTCAGCATGTCCGCGACGAGGGCGAACGCCTGATCGACGCGATCGTCGATGACCTTGATCGCAAAACCCGTATCCTCGTGGGTCGTGAAGGCGTCCAGATTCCCACCAAGCCGGTCTGTCTCGACGGCGATCTCCAGAGCCGACCGACGTCCCGTGCCCTTAAAGACCGTATGTTCAATAAAGTGCGAAATACCGTTCAGCTCGTCCGGTTCATTTCGCGAGCCCACGCGAAAGAAAAATCCAAGCGTCGCCGAACGAACGCCGGGCATTCGATCCGTCAAAATGGTCAGGCCGTTGTCTAGCCGAGTTTCTTTGATCTCTTCTTTCATTTGCGAAGAATAGAGCCTAACACGCGGGACGCTCAAATTAAATCGCTGTTCAGCAGACGCTATCCAGAGCATAGAAAAAGGCCGCGCCGATGAGAACAAGGAGCGGCCACTAGCTGTCGTGTCGATCTATTGTTGCGAAGGTGGCATCGGGATCGGTTTCTGCGGCGGCACTGGCGGTTCGACCGGCGTGATCGCCTTTTCTTCCGGTTTCCCGTTTTGCTCGATACCGAGCTGGGCAAGCACTTCAGGCCAATTAAGGCCGAGGGCTTGGAGCTGTTGGAGCAGCGAAAAAATGACGGTCGGTCCGGTTTGTGCAAAGCGATTTATGCCGCTCGTGTGGCCATTGCCGTTCCCGTTGCCGTTCCCGCCCTGGTCGATCATTACGACCTTGTCGATATTGCTGAGTGGCTCTGAGACAGCTCGGAAGACCGGAGCGGATGATTCGATTATCGACGGAAGCTTTTCAAGAATTGTCTGAAGTCGTGCTGCGTCGTTGAACTCACGCCATGCGGCCGCCTTTTCCATGATCGCCTTCGCCTCGGCGAGGCCCTGAGCTTCGATCGCTGCGGCTTCTGCAAGACCTTTTGCTTGAAGCTTTTCAGCCTCGGCAAGGCCGACGGCACGGATCTTTTCGGCCTCGGCTTTACCTTCGGCAGCAACGGCAGCGGCCCGGCCCTGGCCTTCGCGTTCGAGGGTTTGGGCGTCGGCTTCGGCGATCGCGATCTGAGCCTGTTTGCGTCCTTCGGCCTCAAGAATGGCTGATTCCTGCAAACCCTGTGCTCGTAGGACCGAGGCTTTTCGGTCGGCTTCGGCCTGTTTGACGACCGTCGCCTCTAGTTCTTTTTCTTTACGCAGAACTTCCTGTTCCTGGACGGATATCTGCTCCTGCGTTCGAATCCGTTCGATGCGGACCTCTTCGGCAGTGACCTGCTGTTGGGCCTTTGCATCTGCAAGCGGCCCCGCCTGATTGGCCTTAGCGCGTTCGGATTCGATCTCAGCCTGAACCTGTGCTTTCTGGATCTCGGTCTCGCGATTGGATTGAGCGATCAACGCTTCAGTTTCGAGACGGACCTTTTCGCCTTCTTGCAAGGCGAGTGACGCTTTTATTTTTGAATCGCGGTTAGCTTCAGCCTGGCCGATCTCAGCGTCGCGTTTTACTTCGGCAGTACGGCGTTTACCTAGAGCGTCGAGGTAGCCTTCTTCGTCCGAGATCTCCTGAATGGTCAAAGCGTCGAGGCCGATGCCCATTTTTTCTAGGTCGCCGGCGGCCTCGGTCGTAAGCTTCATTGCGAAACTTTGACGATCGTTGTTGATCTCTTCGACTGTCAGCGTACCGAGAATTGCACGAAGGTGGCCTTCGAGTGTCTGGAAAACGAGCCGGTGAAACTGCTCTTGCGGCATGCCGAGAAAGCGTTCGGCAGCCGAACGGAGCGAAGTGTCGTCACCTTTGATCTTTACGTTCGCCACAGCCTTAACCGAGACCGGAACGCCTTGCACCGTATAGGCACGCGTCGTTGCGAGCGGAACAGTGATGACGTTCAGATCGAGGTATTCAACCTTCTCAAGAAACGGAAATACGAGGGTCGCACCGCCGCGGACGAGGCGATAACCGACTTTGGTTCCGTCCGCAAGCTTTCTGCTGCGGCCCGAAATAACGGCCGCCTGGTTGGGCGAAACCTTGATGTAGTTTCGGCTGATGAGCATTATCGCGATCAGTGCCGAGATCACGATCCCAAGAACGACGATAGGAATGATCAAGGTTGAATAATCAAGTAGGGTGTCCATAAGTTAGGTCCTCGAAGGTTCGAAGTCGTAATTCTTCGGAATAAATGAAAACTGAAACAGATAGGTGTTAATCGCTTTCGGCGGTGACGATCACAGAATCGCCTGCGATTGCTAATATCTTTACCATCGCACCTGCCTTTATCTCTTCGCCGCTGCTGATGCGTGCGAGCTTTTCGACGCGTTCGTCACCGACGCGGGCTGTTATCTGACCTAGCGAACCGGGCTTAATGCCGACGGTGACCTGTGCCGATCGGCCGATCAGGGCGTCGTCGGTCACGCTGCTTGAAGACTGCTGGCCAATAAGGAACCTTCCAAACGCGGAAACAACACCGCCGAATATGACGCCGCCTAAAAGCCCGATCAGGGAACTCGGCACCGGGCCGAGACCTGACCACGCCCCTATGAATCCAAAACCGCCAAACGCCGTAATAAAAACGGCAATGACGCGGCTATCAAACAGCCCGAAATCGTGACCATGGCCGCCGAGGTCGGCGTCTGCGCCGAACATCTCAAAAATGTCCCCAAGTATCAGCGAGGCGAGCAAAAAGACAAAGCCTACGCCGCCGATGATGGCGAATAGAGTTAAGAGATTCAAACTCGTGAATAGATCCATGGGTTCGCTGTGTCTACGGGTGAACGATCAGATGATTGACGACATTCTACATCGAAAGCCAAATTTTCGCTACGCATATTTTCGATTATCAACTGCGTTTTAAGTCTGAGTGGCAGGGCGTGATGTAAGATGGCGTAATGGACGACAAATACAACATAAGTAAAAGCCGCGAACCGGAGACCAAGCAGGAGGCTATTCAGCGCCAGATCGAGGAGCTGATCAAACGCCGCGACAAGGAATCTGACCGATCCGCTATTGAGAAAACAAACGCCGAGATCATGAAGCTTTACGCTCAATATGAACGGCTGAAGTTATAAAGCTCTAGGCCTTTCCGGCGTCCGCTCTCTCGGCGAGTTCGGTCCAGCGGGCCATGTCCGCGTCTAGTTTTGATCGAACGTTTTGCTGCTCGGTAAATAGTTCATTGACCTTGCCTGCGTCGCTTGCGGCGGCGGTGAGTTCCTTTTCGATGACGGGCAGCCGAGCTTCGGCGGCCGCAATACTTTCTTCCAGTTCCGCCAGCTCCCGCGTTTCTTTGAAACTCAGCTTCTTAGCCACTGGTTTGTTTCCCGCGACTTCCGCTACGGCCGGTTTTGGCTTTGGTGCGTCGGCGGCCTTCTGGTCGGCTATCTCGCGTTCGCTTGCTTCCATGTAGGCCGTGTAGTCGCCGGCAAATTCACGAACCTTTCCGCCGGGTTCGAAACGAAAGACGTTCTCGATGGTGCGGTCAAGGAAGTAGCGATCATGGCTGACGACGATCAACGCTCCCGCAAAATCATCCAGGTATTCTTCGAGAGCGATGAGCGTCGGGATATCCAGGTCGTTGGTCGGTTCGTCCAGCAGCAAGACGTTGGGTGAGCCCATCAGGATCCGCAGAAGGTAAAGCCGCCGGCGTTCGCCACCCGAAAGGTTGCCGATAACGGCGTACTGCTGAGCCGGTGAGAAGAGGAATTTCTCCAGCATCTTGCCGGCGGTGATCTGCGTACCGTCAACTGTCGTGACAAATTCGGCAACATCGCGGATGTAGTCGATGACACGCTGCTCGTCGTTGAGCGTCCGGCTTTCCTGATCGTAATAGCCGATGTGAACGGTCTGGCCGATCTCAATGTCGCCGGCGTCGGGAGTAATGCGGCCGGTTATCATATCGAGCAGCGTTGTTTTGCCGGAGCCGTTTGCACCGATGATGCCAATGCGGTCGTTGCGCTTCAGGAGATAAGTGAATTCATCGATCAGATTGTTCTCGCCATAGGTTTTTGAAACGCCATTGATCTCGACGACCTTGGAGCCGAGCCGTTTTGAGCCTATAGCAATATCCACGTCTTGCTTCGCCGCTTCTTTGGGCGCGGCCATCAAAGAATGGGCAGCGGCAATTCGGTGTTTTGATTTGCGTGTGCGGGCCTTTGCTCCGCGCCGAAGCCATGCGAGTTCTTTCTTGATCAACTGTTCGCGTTTGTGGCCCTCGACCTCACGCTGCTCTTCCTGTTCGGCTTTCTTTTCTACGTAGTAGCCGTAATTGCCGCTGAAATTCTGCACCGCACCGCGATCGACCTCCAGGATGCGGTCGGTCACGCGGTCAAGAAAATAACGGTCGTGCGTCACCAGCAATAGCATCCCCGTATATCGGGAAAGGTACGATTCGAGCCATTCGATCGTGTCGGCGTCGAGGTGATTGGTGGGCTCGTCGAGGATGAGAATGTCCGGCTTAAAGATCAGCTCGTGGGCGAGAGCCACGCGTTTTCGCTGGCCGCCAGAGAGCGTTCCCATCTTTGCGGCGGTGTCGGTGATGTCCAGTCTAGTGAGTACCGCACGTGCGTTCGCCTCGATCTCCCAGCCGCCGTTCATTTCCAGCTCGTGCTGGAGGTCGGACATCCGCTGAAGCAATGCGTCGCCATGGTCGCCGGCGGAGAGGTCATGGCACACGGCCTCGTAATCGCGGATCGTCTGCATTATGCCGCTGCTCTTGGCGAAGA
>JBBQTV010000222.1:0-5920 GCA_038212935.1 Pyrinomonadales bacterium
CTGCAGACATTCCGCGACCGCTTGTTCGGGTGATGTGAGCAGACGTTCATTGAACCAGACGGCGTGCGTTCCGGTGACTTTGTTTAGGCTGCGAGCAACCTCTTTTACCAGAAATCCACCGCGAAGCATCTTTGAGGCAAGCAGGCCGACACCCGCGCTTATCGGCCCGGCGACAAACACTTCGAGAATACGCTCGCCGTCGTGATTTACGGTGACATAGAGGTTCTGGTTGTCGAAGGGAATTCGCCACGTCGAGCCTTGTAGTTCGCGCGGCCTTTCCACGCGTAGCAACGAGGCGACCGCCGATTCGGTCGATGTCATCTCGGCAGAGCTTGCGGTTTGCTCGTCAGCCTTTTCCTGTTCGCCCCCGGACTTCATCGCATTAAGGACCTGGCCTTCGCGGCTGCCGTCACGGTAATAACTAACGGCCTTGCAGCCAAGTTTTCGGGCGAGGTGATAAAGTTCATCGACCGATGCGACCGTGTCATCTTTTGCACCGTTACAGGTCTTCGATATCGCGTTGTCGACATGTTTTTGTGCTGCGGCGAGAACTTTCACATGCTGCAGCGAACTGATCTCCATCGCCGAGATAAAATGGGGTGGCAGGTCAGCTTCGTGGTTCACGACGAACTCAGCCGCAGCCTTTATGGATTCTTCATCGGTCTGATCCACCTCAACACCAAGAGCTTCGGCCGCCGGTGTGTGAACATAGGTCCGCGTCCCGAGCGTATCCTGACGAACATATGCCCAGGAGAAGTTGGGTTCGATGCCCGACGAAGTTTCGGCGACTAGGGAGATCGTGCCCGTCGGAGCGATGGTCGTTACTTCGTAATTTCGCGGCGTTAAGGGAAGGTCGCGTGATAGTCCGAGGTCGTCGTAAATAAATTTCGCATACGCCTCGCGATTAGCTTCGAATTCGGAAAATACGCCTTTCGACGCACCTAGCTTGAGCGAGGCGGTCCAGGCCTCGCGGCGGATGAATCCCATTACTTTGTCGATGAGTTCGAGCGAATCATCCTCGCCGTATGTAACCCCAAGCTTCAGGCAAAGGTCAGCGAAGCCCATGATGCCGAGGCCGACGGGACGTGTTCGCTTTACAACATCGTCGATCTCCGGAAGCGGGAAGTATCCGGCGTCGACTACGTTGTCGAGAAATTGCGTGCATACGTGAGTTACGGCGGCGAGGCGTTCCCATTCTATGCATTGGTCGGGGTCGGTGCCACCGCCTTTGGCATTATAGAATTTGGCAACATCGATCGACCCGAGATTGCAGGAATTGTTGAAATGAAGCTGCTGCTCGCCGCACGGATTGCATGCGTAGATCGGGCCCATCGAGGCCATCATGTGATTATGGCGGTTGACCTCGTCAATAAAGATAATGCCCGGCTCGGCGTACTTGTGTGCCGAGGCGATGATTCGATTCCAAATGTCAGGCGCGAAGACCATGCCGGGCATCGGCGGCTGTTCAATTGTGCAGTCTGACAGGTCGGCCGTTTCAAACGCAAGGCGGTCGGCAAACGTTGCAGTTGAGCCGTCAGGACGACGATACACAACATAATCGGCGCCGGTCGCAGGGTCGAAAACAGCCTGCTGCCATGGTTCGTCCTTGAATTCGGTCTGAAACCAAACGCCGCTGTCGACCGCGTCCATAAAAAGGTCGGTTACGGTAACGGAGATGTTGAAATTGGTCAGGCTTGTCTGGTCGTTCTTTGCGTGGATGAACCGAAGAATATCAGGATGAGCAACGGCGAGAATTCCCATGTTCGCACCACGCCTGACTCCGCCTTGCTTCACGACCTCGGTCGTCTGATTGACGATGTTCATGAACGAGACCGGGCCACTGGCGACGCCGCGTGTCGAATTGACCATTGAGCCCGCCGGTCGAAGGAATTCATACGTCATGCCCGTGCCGCCGCCGGTCTGGTGAATAATCGCTACGTTTTGGGCGTGTTCCATTATGCCCTCGATTGAGTCTTCGACCTTTAGAACAAAGCACGCGGCGAGCTGGCCCTTGGGTTTACCTGCGTTAACCAGGCACGGAGTATTGGGCACGAATTCGCGGTTGAGCATCACCGCAGTCATGTCGTTGTAGAAAAGCGAGCGTTTGTGATCATCGGCTTCAGCGGTCGAAACGTGAGCGACGACTCGGCGGACAATGTCATTCCAGGTTTCGATCGGTTCGCCGTGTTCGTCTTTCATGGCGTAACGCTTCGCGACGACCTTCTGTGCATTTAACCCAAGTGGACGGATCTCGCGGCTGGTGGCTGCGCCGCTGCCATTTCCGTTGCTGCCGACGCTTATTTCATTAACAATGCCTGTTTCACGAACTTTGCTCATGGTCGCTCATTTCTCCTCATTGCCCCTGGTCGGCAATCTGAATGGTTTTTACACTATTTTAGCACTCTGAAAATCGAAGGCGAATGCGTTCGGAACGATTGCGAGAGCTTTTCGAATTGAGTTTGTGTGCAGGAGAGCATCTGACTTGTTCTTCATCCTAAACCCGAAATATTGTGTTGTCAAGACTTTTTTCCACATCATGTTGTGGTAATGGCAATATCATCAACACCTATGGGAGTTATCTAATGTGATACTTGAGGTTAGCTTGATAGACAAAGGCGGCGAGGATTTGACTTTGGCGCCATGCATTTCTGACACTTGAAGCATATGGATAAACTCATTCACGGAACCGCGGCCGAAGGGACGATCAGGGTGCTCGCTGCGGTGACAACTGACCTCACGGCAGAAGCCATAAGGCGGCATCAGACCTCTCCGACCGTTTCAGCAGCCCTTGGACGAATGCTTACCGGGGCACTATTGCTCGGATCGACATTGAAGGATTTTGACCGCCTGACCGCCAAGATCGAGGGCGATGGGCCGGTCGGCGGCATCACTGCCGAAGCGACAAACGATGGCAAAGTGCGAGGTTATGTGAAAAATCCCGTCGCAGAATTGCCACCAAAAGACAATGGGAAATTTGATGTAAGCGGGATCGTCGGCAATGGGATGTTTCACATCATCCGCGAATCGGGGTTCGACATCGGACTTCACCGTGACCCGTACATCGGTTCGGTACCGGTCACATCGGGCGAGATAGCGGAGGATTTTGCCTACTACCTGGCTAAATCGGAGCAGATCCCGTCCGCGGTCATGCTCGGGGTTCTGCTTAATAATTCGGCGCCGTTCGTTTCGGCAGCGGGCGGGGTAATGGTGCAGATGATGCCGGGAGCCAATGAGCATATCATCACGATGATTGAAGACACGATCCGCCACGCACCGCATGTTACTTCAGTTATAAAAGAAGGGGCGTCGCCGGAAGACCTGATCCAGCTCGCCCTGGGGATCGTCGATTACGAGATCATGGAGGAACGCGATGTTGAGTTTGCCTGCAATTGTTCACACGAAAAGGCGACCTCGATGATATCAGCGTTAGGCTCGCAGGAAGTTAAATCGATGCTCGACGAAGATCGAGGCGCGGAGATGAATTGTGGATTCTGTAACGAAACGTATGTGGTCAGCGAGGACCAGCTTCGTGCGATGCTTGACCCGGAGGAGGCCTAATCGCCGACCGCTCTATAATCACCGCGGAAATATAGCAGTGGGTCGCCGTCGGAAATTACGGCCGTCTGGACCTCGGCGATAAATATAGTGTGGTCCCCGCCATCGGCGGTATTGCGGACGCGGCATTCCAGATTGGCAAGACAGCCTGAAAACAGAGGCAAGCCGAATTCTCCCAACGTGAAATCAACGCCATTGAACTTTTCTTCTATCGGCGAAGCGAACCTTTCGGATATCGCAGACTGTTCAGCGTTCAAGAGGTTAACAGCAAAGATCCCGGATTCGATCAAAGGATCATGGCTAGCGGCTGAGCGGTCGACACATATTAAAACGAGCGGCGGGTCGAGCGAGACAGAGCTGAAGGCCGAGACGGTTATCCCGAACAGTTCACCGGCTCCATTTTTGGTCGTGACGACCGTCACACCGCAGGCAAAACGCGAAAGAGTTGAGCGAAATTCGTCTGAAGAGATCGGCATATTCCATTCAGAATCTACCCCATCGGGCCCGTGGAATCAAAATGCGGCCAAATTGATAATTCGTCCGCAATAACTGATAATTCTCTGGCTGATGAACCACCTTGAAACATTTCTTGACGAAGCAATAAGCCTTGTTAACAAGGAGCTTGACCGTTTGATCCCGCAGAAAGGCGTTGCACCGCAAAAGCTTCGTGATGCAGTCAGGTGGAGTCTTTTCGCCGGCGGTAAACGATTTCGCCCTGCCCTCGTGCTTGCGACCGCCAGGACACTCGGCGTTGACGACGCAAAGGTCATCGGCACCGCCGCGGCGGTCGAGATGATTCATACCTACTCGCTGATCCACGACGATCTGCCCTCGATGGACGACGATGATCTGCGGCGTGGCCGCGAGACGTGTCATGTAAAGTTCGGCGAGGCCACCGCGATCCTCGCGGGTGATGCTTTGCAGGCTTTGGCGTTTCAGTCGATCGCCGAGGATCGCCAGCTAATTGATTCCGTTAAGATCGAACTCATATCGGGACTTGGAAAGGCGGCCGCGTGCATGGTGATAGGTCAACATCTTGACCTTGAAGCCGAAGGAACGGAACTGTCGATAGCGGACACCAAGACGATACACTCGAATAAAACCGGAGCGTTGATCTCGTTTTCCGCGCGAGCCGCGGCGGTGATCGCAGGTGCTTCTGCAGCAGAGCGGAATATTATCGAAACATACGCATCAAAGCTCGGGCTGCTCTTTCAAATAACCGACGATCTGCTCGACGTTACGCAAACCACAGAGAAACTTGGTAAAACGGCGGGCAAAGATGTCGCCGCGTTCAAGGCAACATATCCGAGCATTCTCGGGATAGAAAAGGCGAAAGGCTTCGCGGAGTCGATACATGCCGAATCGATCAGTGAGCTAGACGGCCTCGATGCCCCGGCGGGCTTGCTGAAAGATCTTTCCGGGTATATTTTAACGCGTGGGTCATAGGAGGCTTATGAGAGCAGCTGAACACTTACGAATTACGGGCTTTGGCGTCGTTGTCATTGCTTTTTTCATACTCCTATCGGTGTCGAACGCGTCAGCACAGCGGGAGGCCGCCGGTGGGGGATATGCGAAGGCGTATGAAGGAGCAGGAAGTTCGGCGGCCGCTCAGACGGTGCGAAAGAATGTAGGCGGAGCGCTTCAAAAGGCTGCCGCCCGGGCGCGTGCAAAGCGGAACGCGGCGGCCGCGGCTGCCAAGAGACAAACGGCGGCTTCACGGCCTGCGCCTTCGCGGCAAGCTTCGCCGGCACCGCGGTCCGTTGCGAATACCAGTTTCAGGCCTGTACGTGGAGTGAACACGCTTGACGCGCTCGCGGAGTCGATAGGTACGACGCCGGAAGAAAAAGTGCTATTGAAACAGATATTCGCTGCAACCAAGACCGCCTTTGCGCAAGAGGTGGCTGCGAAGGGCAGGCCGAACAACATATCCGCGGCGTTCACATTCTTCATCGGCACTATGGCGATGGTATATCACGATGATCCCGAACCGTCGGAGGAAGCTCTCGACAACCTGTGGGATGGGCTGGACGAGGTGCTCGCGGAATTGCCAGAGATGTCTCAGATGTCAGACCGGGATAAGCAGGAAATGTACGACACGCTCATCTCATTCAGTGGTCTTGTTCTCGCAGGCTATATGAATGGAAAAGAGACGAACGACCCCGCCACCCAACAGGCATACAGGCTTCTGGCGGGATCGCTGATCCAGACAGTGCTGCAGATCTCACCCGACGAAATGCGGTTTGGAAGGGACGGGCTAAATATCGGTTCGTAGAGTCAATGCACCGACATGAAAGCCGTGACGTTACTTGACAGCCGCTCGACATTTTTCGTAGGATTTCAGTTCGCCTGCAAGTTTGCAGGTGCG
>JBBQTV010000223.1:0-5907 GCA_038212935.1 Pyrinomonadales bacterium
GCTCGCCCGTCCGCAATGCGTCAAACAGTTGATTCCGATATATCTCGGTCGTACCGACGATCAGCGGCGCTCCCCAGTTTTCTTTCCGGTCGCCCGTAAGGATCCCGACGTTCTCGGCACCGAATTCATCAGAAAACTCAACATATTTCGAATTCGTAAGCGCCTTTAGCGGCGTCGTGTACCACGCACGCTTTCCGGCCTTTAGCAGACGGCGGATCTCTTCTCTGGCGATCCAAGTCTTGCCGCTGCCAGTAGGGGCCGTCACAAGCACATCTTCCGTCTCTATCGCCTCCAGGGCTTCGATCTGAAAGGCATCGGCCACGAACGGCGTCGGCTCCGGCACGCCGATACCGTCTAGCAGTCTTTTGACCGATCTCATCTGATCAAGCGACTGCGGCGATTCCGAAGATGCCCGATCGTTTCGGTTTGCAAGACCGGGCCTGTTCGACCGTTCATCTTTGTGGGAACCGGAACGCTTCCTGGGTCGTTTTCTATTGTTATCGTTCGATCGTCGCCGGGCCATACCGAGCATTTTAAATGTTTGATATGACAAAGTCTATTGCTTCCAAAACGCTGACGAAGGTGATAAAATCGGGGATTACACCGCAACTTTAGTTCGGTGTTTTGCGTCTAATATCTATCGCTGAAGTTTAGGGCTGATTTCCATTTTATTTTTTTTACAAGGTTTTATGTTTGAGCAGCAATCATTTGAACAGGAAAAGCCCGCCGCCGTGACGCAGGGCGGTGAGCTTTTCAATAATTACGAGGTCAAGTCGTGGGAGCTTTCGCCGCGGCTATACAAGATCCTTGGTGTGTCGGCGTTATTTAACGTCCTGGCTATCGCACTTTTCAGCCAGGCGGATATCCTGACGATGAAGGGCTGCGATAGCCCATTCGTCGGCCGCGTCTGTCAGGTTCTGGATACGGTTTACGTAGGGACGGTGCTTCTCGGGACCGATCGTGACTATGTCGATCTCGAGTATGAACGGATCGATCTGGGGTCGTCGGAAATCACGATGATCGACGTCAGCAATGTTGCTCCGCCGCTGTCGTATCCTGAAGGCTATTTTCAACTCGCTAATCCGGAACAATTCATGACGTCCGAAGACGGCAGCCTTCCCTCAGGCTTCCTCGCACCGGGCATTCCGGCTGGTCCGATCGCGTCAAACCCGACTATCAATACGCCGCCGGGCGGTGGGCTGATCTCGCGTGCACCTCGCGTACCACGGGCGAATCCTAATGCGGTCAGGGGCGATGCTCCTAAATCGCCGTTTGAGTTTGAGGACGACGCGGCGGATGATACTGCGTCATCTAATTCAAATAAACCCGACACTGACGAGGTGGCGCAAACAAACACGAATACTAATACCCAGCCTGTGTCGCCGGTGAACCCGACAAATCCTGTTGCAGGCGTTGATATAAATCGGAGGCCTTTGGAGGACCTCGGAAATTACGTGAATGAACTTCGCGGGAATAATGAAGTGGATCTTGAAAGTGAGTTTACGATCAACGCCCGCGGAAGACTGACTAAAGAAGGATATCTTGATAAGCGAACTTTTCGTTTTGTAAGTGCTTCTAGTTCGGACGAAAAAATGGTGGACGTGGTTAAGGAGTCCATAGAAGCGATCAACAACGCGGGAATCTTCAAGTACCTAGAAAAACTCAGCGGCACAGAAATGGAACTTACGCTTCGCCAGGACCTTGAGAACATTTCAGGAATTATCCAATCACAAACCGAATCCGAAATGCGCGCTCGGTCTATTAAGACCGCCCTTGACCTGGCAATATCATTTGCGATCAGCAGCAAGCAAGGTGCGAATGCCTCGCAGAACGATAAGGATGAGCTCGAACTTCTAAAAAACGCGACGGTAATCACAGAAGGCAAGAAAGTCATCATTAGATTCGCTGTACCGAAGTCTGTTGCTCACCCGATGATCGAGCGAAAGCTTGCTGAGCAGGCCGCCGAGGCCAAGAAGCCAAACGGCAATGCTGGTAAAAATTCGACAGGCAATACGGCCGGACGCTAACTCATTACCGTTGTCCCGTGCATGCATAAGTCAAGAATAATTCTGATTCTTTTATTAGCTACAGCAACCATTTCGGTGGCGGTAGGTCAAAGTGATCACGGTCCTAAAGCGACTGAGATCAACAGGCGGCCGCTTACAGATTTTGCGGCACACGCCCGTCAAGCCCTTCGGTCTGGTGATGTCGATCTGAAAGCCGATTTCGTTGTCGAGCTTTCAGGACGATTAACGCCTGAAGGAAAAATTGATCCAACGACGGCCGTTTTTACCCGTCAAGAAGGTTCCCCGGCGATGGTCGATCTGGTTCAAAGATCTGTCGAAGCTGTAAACGATTCAGGATTTTTTCAGTATCTCAGCAATTTGGAAGGGGAGAACCTTCGGATACTGCTCCATCAGGACGGCTCGCATGTTGGGGCGGGGCTAATCATAAAAGTAGCGAATGCAACAAGAGCCAGATCTTTTGAGACTGTACTCAGTTTGGGAGTTTCTCTCGCGAGACAGCAAAAGATCGGCGAAGAAGTCCTGTCTCTTAACGAGCAAATGGAAGTGAAACTTTTGTCCGCAATATCAATCACGACCAACGATAATGAAGTTTCGATTTCATTGAAGATGCCGAAGGCTGAGTTTCACGAGATGGCTGACCACTTTTTAAAGGAAGAATAGTTGAGTAAAGCGAAACCTAACAACTCATTCATCTTTCTCACCACGCTCGGCGTGTATATCGGCCTGTTAATGGTCGGTGCGACGCCGGGCATCGTCGCGCAGCAGGGCGCGATGACGCGGAATTTTGAGATCAGCGAAGAGGTCGAGGTCAAGGACGATCTCGACCTTGATCCAAAAGACGAGCTGGCCGGCAGCGAAGATCGCGAGCTAAAAGAACTGATAAGCAGCAGCTCGATCAGGTCGATCGTACAGGTTTATCTCTCGCAGTTTGCTGTCGATCAGACTTCCACGGGCACCGCATATTTTGCTTCAACGGCAACGGCCGATCCGACCATCCTTGCGGATGAATTAACCCAAGTTAGCTTTTGGCCGAACGACGTTCGCAAATCACCTTCACATCAAGTTTCCTCGCTTCCCCGTTCTGCACTACTGACTTTACACGCTGACGCAAAGTAGCGGCGGGCGGAATTTACATTCCTTCATTTCTCGCCATTTCCAATATCAATTTTAGTTCAGGAGTTGCGATCGATAGGGCGATCGGGCAATCTTAAGAGTTTGTCTTATCCGGCAACTTCGTAAGCGAGGAAACAAATGGCAGTTAATAGTTTTGCAGATAAATGGGTAAAGAAGATCTTCGGCTCATCGAGCGATGTCTTTCTTAAAAAGGTCAAACCGATCGTTGCCGAGATCAACGATTGGGAAGCGACGATCGAAAAGCTTTCGGACGATGAACTTAAGGCTCAAACGCCGAAGTTCAAAGAAATGATCGCGAGCCATCTCAACGGCATCGATGACAAAGACGCCCGAAGAAAAGCGGAGCAAGAGATCCTGCATGAGATCCTGCCCGAAGCATTCGCCACGGTTCGCGAAGCTTCGAAGCGCGTCACCGGAATGCGTCACTTCGATGTTCAGATGATCGGCGGCGTCGCTCTTCACCAAGGCCGCATCGCCGAGATGCGAACAGGTGAAGGTAAAACGCTGGTCGCCACGCTTCCGTCTTATCTAAACGGCCTTACCGGACGCGGTGTTCACGTAGTTACGGTCAATGATTATCTCGCCTCCCGAGACGCCGAATGGATGGGCAAGATCCATCAATTCCTCGGCATGGATGTCGGCTGTATCCAGAACGACATGGACGACGTCGAGCGAAAAGCCGCCTACGCCTGTGCTATCACGTACGGAACCAACAACGAGTTCGGCTTTGATTATCTTCGCGATAACATGAAGTTCGATGTCGAATCGCTCGTCCAGCACGATCACTACTTCTGTATCGTTGACGAAGTCGACTCGATCTTGATCGACGAAGCCCGAACGCCTCTTATCATCTCCGGTGCGACCGACGAAGCGACCGACAAATATTACACCGCCAACGACGTCATTCCGCGGCTCGAACGGGGCGAAAAGAACGAGGAGACCAAGGTTACGACCGGCGACTACCTCGTTGACGAGAAGAATCATTCGGCCGTTTTGACCGAGCAAGGGGTAACTAAGGCCGAAAAGCTTCTCGGTGTCAGCAATCTCTATGACCCATCGAACATGGACCTGCTCCATTGCGTCGAACAGGCCTTGAAAGCTCACACTCTATACCGCAATGATCACCACTATGTCGTCCAGGAAGGCGAGGTGATCATCGTCGATGACTTCACGGGCCGCCTCATGCAGGGCCGCCGCTGGTCCGACGGGCTTCATCAGGCTGTCGAAGCCAAAGAAGGCGTTAAGATCGAACGCGAGAACCAAACCCTCGCGACCATCACGCTTCAGAATTACTTCCGCATGTACGAAAAGCTTTCCGGTATGACCGGCACGGCCGAAACGGAAGCAGAGGAATTCGGAACGACCTACAATATCGATGTCGTGATGATCCCGACCAACCGGTCAATGGTCCGAAAAGATCATTCGGATATGATCTATCGTACTCTCGGCGAAAAATGGGATGCCGTCGTCGATGAGATCAAGGAATTGCATACCGAAGGCAGGCCCGTTCTGGTAGGAACGGTGTCCGTTGAAAATTCGGAACTCATCGCCGAAAGGCTGAAGGCCGTCGGTATCAAGCACAACGTTCTCAATGCCAAATACCATGAACGCGAAGCTGAGATCATCGCTCTTGCCGGCCGAAAAGGCGGTGTGACGATTGCGACCAATATGGCCGGCCGGGGTACTGACATCCTGCTCGGCGGCAACCCCGAAACCCTTGCGGAAGATTACCTAAAACGACAGGAAATCAATCCTGACGAAGCAACGCCCGAGCAGCACGAGGAAGCATTGCGAAGGGCAAAGGCCGTCGTAGATGCCGAGCATAAAGAGGTCGTTGCCGTAGGCGGACTTCATATCCTCGGAACCGAACGGCACGAATCCCGCCGCATCGATAATCAGCTTCGCGGACGCGCCGGACGCCAAGGCGACCCGGGCTCGTCGCGTTTCGTGCTTTCGCTCGAAGACGATCTGATGCGAATCTTCGCCGGCGACAAGGTCCGTTCGATGATGGAATGGCTCGGCATGGAGAAAGGCGTCGCGATCGAATCGCGAACCGTCTCCAAACAGATCGAACGTGCCCAAAAGGCCGTTGAGGCCCGCAACTTCGAAACGCGTAAACACGTTCTCAAATATGATGACGTGATGAACAAGCAGCGTGAGACCATCTATGGCCTTCGTCGCCAGCTAATGTTCGAGCCGGAACATCGAGAATACCTTCTCGGTGAAAACGGCGTCGCGCGCGACCTGCTCCACGACCTTACCGATAGCCTTTTGAGCCTAACGCTCACGCCCGATCAATGGGACGTGAATACTTACGCCGCCGAGATCGAGAGTATTTACAAGGTCGATCCGGCACGCGATGCGGGTGTTGACTTCAATACGATGACGCCCGACGAGATTCAGGAACTGATCTGGACAAAAGCAAAGTCAGACTATGAAGAGAAGGAAAAGGTCGCCGGCGAAGAAAGTCTGCGGGCCTATGAGCGATACATCATGCTCAACATTATCGATTCGCAATGGAAAGACCACCTTTTCTCGATCGATCAGGTCAAACAAGGTATCGGGCTCGTCGGATACGGACAGAAGGATCCGCTTGTCGAATATAAGAAGCAGTCGTTCGAAATGTTTCAGGACATGCTCGACCGTATTGACACGAACACAACGAAGGCACTTTTCCACCTCGAGATCGTTAGCCGTGACGAACAAGATGAACGCGAACGGCTTGAACGGCTCGCTCAGCAGCGTG
>JBBQTV010000224.1:0-5870 GCA_038212935.1 Pyrinomonadales bacterium
GCACAGGCAAGATAGAGATTTGAGAAATACGATTACTATTGGCACGCGGAACAGCCGACTTGCACTCTGGCAGACCGAATACATAAAGGCTTTCCTCTCAAGATCTTCACCTGACACCCGCTTTGAAATCCGAGAGATAAAGACAACGGGCGATCGGATCCTGGATACCTCACTTTCGAAGATCGGTGACAAAGGCCTGTTCACTAAAGAGATCGAAAATGCTCTTTTGACCCGCGAGATAGACATTGCAGTTCACAGCCTCAAGGATCTGCCCACGATTCAACCCGAAGGACTGATTATCGGCGCCGTCACTGCCCGCGAAAAGGCGAACGACGTACTCATCTCAAAAAACGCAAGATCTATTGCTGAGCTGCCGCTGAATGCGTTCGTAGCCACGGGAAGTTTGCGGCGGCAAAGCCAATTGCTCGGCCTGCGGCCTGATCTGCAGATAATCGGGATCCGCGGTAACGTCCCGACCCGCGTCGATAAGTTTTTAGCGTCCGAAGCTGACGCAATGATACTGGCATATGCCGGTCTTCATCGCCTAGGGCTCGACGAGCATATTGCGCAGATCATACCGACCGACGAGATGATACCCGCGGTCGGGCAAGGAGCGGTCGCCGTCGAGATAAGGCAAGGCGATGATGAGGTTCGGGAGATAGTAACTAAGTTGGATGATGCCGACACAAGAGTTTGCGTGGTCGCCGAACGCGCGTTTCTTCGCTCGCTCGAGGGCGGTTGTCAGGTCCCGATCGGAGCGTTCGCCCAGTTGTCCGGCGGAGAGGTTTTGTTGCACGGGTACGTCGGTTCGCTTGATGGCCGTACCGGTATCCGTCAGAGCATGACGAGCGCCGTAGAAAACGCCGAAGAAGCGGGGGTCAAGCTTGCAGATCGTTGTCTCGAGCGTGGGGCTGCCGCGATCCTGGATCTAGCTCGAACATCATCGGAAGGTGCGGCAGCGGAGGGAACTCTGTGAAAACCGTGCTCATTGTGCGTGAACCGGATGAATTTTCACGCATTCTCGCAGCGAACGGACATTCGGTATTAAATTGCCCCGTAATTACGACCGAACCGCGCGGAGACCTCACGGTACTGGAAAATGCTTTTGCAAGGGCGGATGATCTGGACGGCATTTTTGTCACAAGCTCGGCGGCCGCTGAAATACTGGTTGCGCAGTGCGGAACGAAGCTGAAACAGTTTAACGGATCGATCTATGTCCTCGGGCAACGTAGTTTTGATATCCTAAAGGGTATCGGGACGAAGATCATATTCGATGAGAAGTGGAACAACGCGGCCGAAATGCTCGACCGTCTTGGAAATATGGAATTCGCCGACAAAAAGTTTCTATTTGTTTGCGGAGAGCAGTCGATGCGGATCGTTCCAGATCGTCTGGCGGGTATCGCCGAAATTGAAGAAGCCGTTGTTTATCGCACCGAACCAGTTTCGATATCGGACGAGTTAAAGAATGAAATCCGCGGTCTCTTCCAAAAGAGAGGTATTTCGATAGCCTGCTTTTTTAGCCCGAGCGGTGTTCGAAGCTTTGCTGAGCAGATAGGAGTTGAGGGACTGGCAAATACGCCGCTTGCTGCGATAGGGAGTACTACCGCTGCGGCGATGCGAGCATTGAATCTGAACGTAAGCGTCGTAGCGAAACGACCAATAGGCGAAGTTTTTGCTACGGACATCCAGCGGTATATGTCCGCAGAGGAGTAGAATTTGATAGAAGAACCTTTGTTTATCAGGGCGGCCCGACGTCAATCGACGGAACGAACGCCGATATGGATCATGCGTCAGGCCGGGAGATATTTGCCGGAATACCGTGCTATCCGAGAAAAGCACGACTTCCTCACTATGTGCAAAACGCCGGAACTCGCGAGCGAGGTCACAGTGCAGCCGATCGACATAATCGGCACAGATGCAGCGATACTTTTCTCCGATATTCTCGTCATTCCCGAAGCAATGGGGATGAGCCTCGACGTGATCGAATCGAAGGGCCCGGTCTTCGATGAGCCTCTTCGGAAGGTAGATGATCTTGGCCGCCTGAAAACCGAAGGCATGGTCGAAAGGCTCGATTATGTAATGCAGGCAATTCGAATGACAAAGGAGAAGTTGGGCGGCCGCGTTCCGCTGATCGGCTTTTCAGGTTCGCCGTGGACGCTCGCGGCTTACATGGTCGAAGGCCAAGGTTCCAAAAATTTCGACATCATCAAAAGTTTTATCTACAACGAACCCGAGGCCGCCCATAGGTTGCTGCAAATGCTGGCCGATGCGGTGGTTGATTATCTAAATGCCAAGATCGCCGCAGGCTGCGACGCCGTGCAGATCTTCGACACATGGGCGAGCCTTTTGTCGCCGAGCGGCTTCGAGGAGTTTTCGCTTCAGTACATTCGTTACATATGCGAGCGGCTCGAAACAAACGGCTCTCCCGTGATCGTTTTCGCTAAAGGTATCGGATCGTTCAAGCCGCTTGGCGAATTGAAGTGCGACGTCATCGGCGTGGATTGGACACGTGAACTTGGCGCAGTATGGCCGGAGCTCGGATCAAGTAAAGGCGTGCAGGGAAATCTCGACCCCACGGTTCTGTTTGCCGCAAAACCGAAGATCCGACAGGAGGCAGAACGGGTATTACTAAGCGCCCGCGGGCGTCCGGGACATATCTTTAATCTCGGCCACGGTATCTTGCCGAAAACACCGGTCGAAAATGTACAGTATTTGGTGCAGTGTGTTAGGGATATCAGCTCGGAAATTGCAGGGTCAAAGGACGAGGCAGCGATGGCGTAAATTAGTTAATGATGTCCAACAGCATCGACAAAATCGATCTTGAATTACTAAAGCGGTTCAACCGTCCGGGGCCGAGGTATACCTCATACCCGACGGCTCCGATATTCTCAGACAAATTCACTGACGATGATTTTATTGCGGAGATCGATGCGACCAATGGAAGCGAAAGCACGTCTGACATCTCGCTTTACGCTCACTTCCCATTCTGCGAAAAACTCTGCTATTTCTGCGGCTGCAATATGCGGGTCTCTCACGACCGGTCGTTGATCGCGGAATACAATGGCTACCTGAAACGGGAGATCGCAATGATGACTGCCCGCATCTCGCCCGGCCGGAAGCTCTCGCAGATGCATTGGGGCGGCGGTACGCCGTCTTACCTAATGCCCGAAGAAATCCGCGATGTCGGCGCCTTTATTCTGGATAAGTTCGAGCTTACCGATGACGTCGAGGCGAGCGTAGAGATCGACCCCAGAGGCTTGACGGCCGAGCATATAGGGGCTTTTCGCGATTCGGGATTCAACCGGATCAGCATGGGCATTCAGGATTTTGAGCTAGAGGTTCAAGAAGCGATTAATCGAGTTCAGTCCGAAGCTATCAGCCGTCAAGCGGTCGAGTGGGCGCGTGATGCCGGCTTCGAAAGCATCAATCTGGATCTGATCTACGGCCTCCCGCATCAGACGATAGAGGGCTTTGCCAGAACGGTAGAAAAAGTGATCGACATTTCGCCCGATCGCCTGGCAGTGTTTAATTACGCTCACGTTCCTTGGCTCAAAAAGCACCAGAATTTGATCAATGCCGACGATCTGCCGTCGGCCGATGACCGTCTCCTGATCTTGCAGATGACCATCGAAATGCTGACCGCCGCCGGCTATCAATATATCGGCATGGATCACTTTGCAAAGAGCACTGATGAACTTGCGATCGCGCAGAACGAAGGCACGCTCTACCGCAATTTTCAGGGCTACTCAACGAAATCGGGTTGCGACGTTTACGCATTCGGTATGTCCGCGATCAGTCAATTTGAGAATATATATGCCCAGAACGTAAAGACCATTCCCGAGTATTTCGACCGAATTGACACCGAACGTGCCGCGACGAAGGTCGGCTACCGGATGACCGCTGACGACCACATCCGTAAAGAGACGATCATGCAAATAATGTGTCATCTGCGGATCGACAAACGCTCGATCGAGCGTAGGTTCGGCATTGAGTTTAATAGCTATTTTTCAGCCGATATTCCGAAACTTAAAGAATTTGTTGACGAAGGTCTTTTGGAGATCGATGCCGACGAAATTCGTGTTGCGGGCCAGGGCAAGCTTATAATTCGCAATATGGCAATGTGTTTCGATGCCTATTTGCCGCAGATGACCGCCGCTAAGCCGGTGTTCTCAAAGACCGTATGAGTAACGAAAAGATAGGGGTCGTGTTGTTGAACCTGGGCGGGCCGGACACGCTCGACGCGGTCGAACCGTTTCTGAACAACCTATTTAACGATCCGGACATTATAAACTTCCCGGGCAGCTTTCTTTTCCGCCGCGGTCTCGCGAAGCTTATTTCCAGTCTTCGGGCGCCGAAGGTCGCTGTGCAGTACGAAGAGATCGGTGGCGGTTCGCCGCTCAAGGCTCACACGCTTCACCAAGGTGAACTGCTTGAAGCGAGGTTAAACGAGCACTTTCCAGCGAAGGTCTATACTGCAATGCGTTACTGGACGCCTTTTACTAGCGACGCTCTTGACGAGATCGAGCGCGACGGGATCAAGCGCGTCATATTACTGCCGCTCTATCCGCAATACTCTAAAGCAACGACCGAATCGAGCGTCAAAGAATGGAAGCGTCAGTTAAAGAAGCGGCCTGCCCTCAGCAAACTCAATTGGTCGCTGATCGAGCAGTATCACGACTTTCCTCCGTACATCGATGCCTTCGTCGAGCGTATCGAACAAACATTTGAGCGGTTCAGTGAAGACGAGCGAAAGGAGGTCCATGTACTTTTCAGCGCGCACGGCACTCCGATGAAGCTTGTGCGTGAAGGCGACCCGTATTCGCATCAGATTGCTACTACGGTCGATGCCGTCGTTGAGCGGGCCGGTTTTTCTAATAACTGGTGTCTGTGCTACCAATCGAAGGTCGGCCCGCAGAAATGGCTGACGCCTTCAACGCCTGATACCATAGAGGAACTCGCCGCCGAGGGCGTGAAGAAAATGCTCGTCGTTCCGATAGCTTTTGCCTCCGACCATCTCGAAACCCTGTTCGAACTCGGCATCGAATACAAGAAGCTGGCACTAGTGAAGGGCGTCGAGCGTTTTGAGATAACCCAGGGATTGAACGATTCGGCGAAGTTCATCGATGCACTCACACAATTGGTCCTTGCCGAGGCCGGCCACAGTTCGGCAGCGTCGGCAAAAGGTGCGGCATAGGCGGTAAATGTCAAAGCGAATCGCAGTCATCGGCGGCGGCATCTCCGGCCTGACGACCGCATTTTTACTGAAGCAAAAGGGCCTCGACGTAACACTTTACGAAGCCTCGCCCGAGGTTGGCGGAAACATCCGCTCCGAAAAAAAAGACGGCTATCTTATCGAACACGGGCCGAATAGCCTGCTTCGTTCCCCGCGGATAGTAGATCTGATCACGGCTTTGCGATTGAGCGACCAAGTCCTGCCAACCTCTGCGGCCGCTAAAAAGCGATTTGTGTTGATCGGCGGAGAACTGAAAGCAATGCCGGGCGGTTTCGGTTCATTTCTGTTTGGTGGATACTTTTCGCTCGCAACCAAATTCAGACTTCTGAAAGAACCTTTTGATTCGTCGCGGTCCAGCCCGAACGAATCAGTGGCCGGGTTTTTTGAGCGAAGGCTGGGCAGGGAAGTCGTGCAAAAAGCTGCTGACCCGTTCATTTCCGGTATCTTTGCCGGCGACCCTGAAAAATTGAGCATCGCCCACGCGTTTCCGCAGCTTTTCGAGTACGAGCGGGATCACGGAAGCTTGATCAAAGGCGCATTCAGAAGCAAGAATGAAAAAGCGGACGCTGCCTTTCCGCGCTCGTTTACCTTTGAAAAGGGCTTGCGGACATTGCCGCAAACGCTTCAAGCTCAGCTT
>JBBQTV010000225.1:0-5837 GCA_038212935.1 Pyrinomonadales bacterium
CGTTCCTCGAAATGTTCGGTCTTGGTGATTCCTTTGAATTCTTTCAGAAAATGCGGAATGTACATTTTGCCAAAATTGCCAACCGCGCCGATCGTCCGCAGAAGCGAGATCGGAGTTACAACCACAGTGTCCTGGCCGATCGAAGCGTAGACGGTCCGAATATCTGACCAACGTCCTTCGCGTTTTTCCACGATCGGCTTCCAGCTTTTCGGCGTCTGGCCGATCTTTTCGTTCGGAATGTCGATGCCTGTCCGGCGGTCATATTCGAATTCCTCAACCATTTTGATCACGCCCTCGATCTCCATTTTCAGCCCGAGGCGGTAATAGTATCCGTTGCATGAACGCGAGATCGCTGGAACAAGAGTCGGTGTACCGTGGTTTCCCATGCACTTAGTAAACTTATTGCCGACCATGATGCCGCCGCCGCAGGCAAACGCCGAGTTGTTCACCGTGATCGCATTGCTCTGAAATCCGCCAACCGACATCGGTATCTTCCAGGTCGATCCGGGCGGGTAGCGGCCCTGCGTTGCGCGGTTGTAGAGCGGCCGGTCCGTGTCCTGCCAGTATGCTGCTATCTGTTTTCGGCCTTCGCGCGTCTTACTTCCCTGCACGAAGATGTTCGGGTCGAATGACGGCCACGAAGCAAGTGCAAGCATTTCTCCGTTTCGCGGGTCCATCGCGATGATCGTTCCCCGTTGGCTTGCTGATTCTTCAAGCTTTTTCTCGGCCGCCATCTGAAGGTCAAAGTCGATCGTTGATATCAGATCCTGGCCGGCCTGCGGCGGAACGACCTCGATCTCACTCTGGATGCGCCCGCGGCTATCGACAATCACTTTTCGATGGCCCGGACGGCCGCGAAGGTATTCGTCGTAATACTCCTCAAGTCCGCCTTTGCCGATGATGTCGCCGGGGCGAAAACCCGTCCAACTTTCTGACTTCAATTGCTGCGGGCTTATCTCGCCGACATATCCGAGGATGTGCGCCATCGCGGTCCCGTGCGGATAGAAACGCTGGGGCTGAAGTTCGACGCGAAGCTCCGGAAATTCGAGCGCGTGGCCCTCGACCCACGCGATGTCCTGCATCGTCGCGTTGTCCTTTAACACCATCGTCTCGAAGTTAGGCTGGTTCTTGATCGCGGTAAGACGGTCAACTATGAATTCGGGCTCGAGGCTTAGGCCATAGGCATAATCGTCAACGCGTTCGTTCACGTCTATCTGCTTCAGCGGTTCGCTGGAAAGGACGACGTTAAAGGTTGGACGTGAATCAACGAGGATGACTCCGTTGCGGTCAAAGATAGCACCGCGGGGGGCCGGTATCGGGATCAGGCGGATCCGCTGATTCTCGGCACGCTCGGCGTAATATTCACCCTTTACGATCTGAAGATAATAGAGCCGTGCGCCGAGAAGCGAAAGAAGAACGAAAGCCACCACTTGGATCGTGCCGATGCGGGCGGTCAGGTTTTGTCCTTGGTCGTGTAGCTTCATTTCAGAGTGTCTGTGTTACTTGTTGAGTCTGATCGGGTTGCGGCGTCGCGTCTGCCTGCGGTTCGGAAACACATCGCGTTTTCGCGAACCGTGGGACCGTTCCGAGGAAACGTAATCGAGCAAAATGTATATGATCGTTCCGGCGATGGTCGTACCAATTAGCGAATATGCCACGGTCACGAAGACCTGCCCGGTCGGCTCTTGTCCCAGCAGTCGATGGGTACCGTAAAATACCAGATCTTCCAAAACACACGCTCCGGCTATGACGGGAATCCGAAGCAAAAGGTTGTCCATATAGACACGCCTCGCAAGCTCCGAAACCATATATGCAATAAGGGTTTTAGAGAACGCATTGGAACCAAGTAGCCCGCCGCTCAGTGCATCGACCGCGAGGCCGGCGATGGTTGCGAAAATGATCGCGCGGATGGCATTTCGCTGTAGGGCGGCGTAGACAACAACGATCAGCGGAAAATCAATATACGCGAACGGCTCCGCTACGTTTCGCAGCGTCCATTGCAGCAAAACCGCGACGATCAGAGCTATCGTGATCTTAATATTGTCCATTAGCTGATCGAGAGAGCATGGGTCCGGCGGTCAAGGCCGGGGTTTCGGTGTTACGTTCGGCAACGTCGTTTCAAATTCTTCGCGTGGTGGCGGCTCGTAAAGTAGAACGCCGACTTCCTGCATTGAGCTGAGGCCCGCACTCGGCCTGACGGAAATGATGTGCGGGGTCGTGGCCGAGCCCGACTGGACCTCCACTATCTCACCGACCTTTAATCCGGCCGGATAAATGCCGTCCTGACCCGTCGTATAAACAAGCTGGCCGGGCTGGACCTCGGTACTTCCGGCAACGTAACGCATTTCCAGAACGTTTCGCTTACTCGTTCCACTCACAACGCCGAGGGCATTTGATTCGCCGATCTGGCCGATAACGGCGCCGAGGCCAGATTTATCATGCGTGATGAGATCGACCTGCGAGGTCAGCGGTCCTACGGCGGTTATGCGGCCCACAATGCCGCCATCCGTGACCACCGGCATGTTCAGCTTTACACCGTCCAATGAACCGCGGTTGATGATCGAAGAATCGAACCAGACAGAAGGATCGCGGCCGATGATCCGAGCCGTGAGGACCTTGTACTGGCTTGTCTCGGTCAATCCGAGCAGAGCCTGCAGCCTCTCATTCTCCGAAGCAAGTTCTTGGCGGCCTTTTAATTCGACCTCCAATTCCTGAACCCGCTGCTTGAGTGCGTCGTTCTCGCTCTGTGCCGAGCGAAGGTTCGAGATCGAGCCAAAATAATTCGAGATAGACGAGCTGACCGATGTGACCGGCGACTGCACGAAATCAGCTCCGGTCTGAGCCCATACGCGGATCATTCGCTGCCCGGTTCCGATCTCGCGGGCGTCGAACGTCATCAGAATAAAATTGGCCAACAAAAGCGCGATCACCAGCCAGGGTGTCAATCTCCATACTTCTTGTTGGCTGCGTTCGACCATTGTCTCGACCTAGCGTTTAGTTTATCCGCCCGTCATGAGCGAGTTGTCCCATTTGACACGTTTCAGAAGTTCGATATCCGAAAGCATTTTGCCCGTTCCTAAAACCACGGAAGAAAGCGGATCATCTGCGATGACGACCGGCAGGCCCGTCTCTATCATCAGGCGTTTGTCCAGATTCTTTAGCAAAGCGCCGCCGCCAGTAAGTACGATACCGCGTTCGACGATGTCAGCCGATAGCTCAGGAGGCGTGCGTTCGAGGGCGACACGAACGGCATTGATGATCGTTGACACGGCGTCAGAGAGCGCTTCGCGGATCTCTTCGTCGGTCATCGTGATCGTCTTCGGAATTCCCTCGATCAGGTTTCGGCCGCGGACGTCCATCGAGAGCGGTTCCTCTAACGGGAACGCCGAGCCGAGAGCGATCTTGATGGCCTCTGCCGTACGTTCGCCGATGAGCAGATTGTATTTGCGCTTGATGTATTGCGTGATCGCCTCGTCCATCTCATTGCCCGCCACACGCACGGCACGCGAATAGACGATGCCTGACAGCGAGATTACGGCGATGTCCGTCGTACCACCGCCGATGTCGACCACCATGTTGCCGTGCGGTTCGGTGATCGGAAGGCCGGCACCGATCGCTGCAGCCATCGCTTCTTCGACGAGGTAAACCTCGGACGCTTTTGCACGGTATGCAGAATCTTCGACTGCGCGGCGTTCGACCTGCGTGATCTCGGATGGAATACCGATCACCACCCGCGGGCGGACCCACGATTTGCCGTTGTGTGCCTTGCGGATAAAATGCTGAAGCATCTTTTCCGTCACCTCAAAGTTAGCGATAACGCCGTCCTTCATCGGACGAATCGCGACGATGTTTCCCGGCGTACGGCCGAGCATTTCTTTCGCATCGCGGCCGACGGCCTCAACCTGATTGGTGACCTTATTGATCGCAACGATCGAAGGTTCGCTAACGACTATGCCGCGGCCTTTGGCGTAGACCAGCGTGTTCGCCGTGCCTAAATCGATGGCGAGATCGCTGGAAAAAAGACTGAAAAGTGATTTAAATGCCATTTTGTGTATATCTCCGGGCCGAATACGCCCGCTCAAAAACTAAAATTGTTTGAAAAGTGTCCGCGTTCAAAACACCGAAAAGGCAAGATTTCAGACGTGGCGTTACCCCAAACGACTAACCTAACAGCATACACCCTTTCGGCGCAGTATTTCCACCGAAAACGTCGATTTTCATTATATTTTGGGGATTTTTTCGTCTTTGATCGATCAGGGCACGATCGGACGCAAAATGCTCAGCTTGGGCGAAAACTTACATCGCTCATTCCTAACGTCGGCAACCTAAAAAATACTCTAGATCGTCTCGAATATCACCTGTGCAATGGCGATATTTGACATATGAGAAAGCGAGAGGTGAACACGGCTAGCCTTCATCTCTCCGAGAAGACGTTTTGCCTCGCCGGAGACCTGCAGGGATGGAGCCCCGTGTTCGTCGTTTACGACCTCGACATCGTGCCACGATAACTTGCCGCGCCAGCCCGTTTTTAGCGCTTTAAAGAAAGCTTCCTTTGCCGCAAACCTAGCAGCGTATGATTGCCCGGCGGCTTTGCCTTTGGCTTCGCAGTATTCGCGTTCGGACTCGGTGAATACACGCTCGGCAAATCGGGGCGTTCTGGCGATGGCATCAGTGATACGGTAAACTTCGGTAATGTCGATGCCGGTTGAAACTATCATTGTTGATGACGCTGAAGAGACTTTATCAGAATCAGGCTTCTATTGGCGAGAGCTCTCCGGTATCAGGGTGCTCGTTTGCCGTCCGCTAGAGGAAGCTGGATTCGTCAATGGTTTCTCGACACGACTCGGCGGCGTTTCGCCGTTTCCTGAAAATTCATTGAATCTTGCGGGTTATGACGAAGATTCCGCTGAGAACATCGAGGAAAATCGACGACGATTCCTCACTGCATTCGACGGTGACTTCGGCCTCGCGACCGCCTGGCAAGTGCATGGTGATGGTGTAAAAGTCGTTCGCGACAAGCAGGACGCGGCCCGGTCGGATGAGAAATTCGACGCCATCGTCGCGGCGTCCGCCGGTATTCTTGCGGGAGTAAAGACCGCCGATTGCGTACCGATCTTGCTATGTGATCCGCTTACACGCTCGTACGCTGCTGTTCACGCCGGTTGGCGCGGAACCGTGCAGTCGATAGCAGCGAGAGCCATCGAGGTAATGATTGAAGAATTTGGGGCAGATCCGGCCACGATGCTCGCGGCAATCGGCCCGGCGGCTTGCGGACGGAATTACGAGATCGGGCAAGACGTGATCGACGAATTTGCCGCCGCTTTTGCAGACAGTGAACAATATTTCACGCCTACCCGCGATGGCCACGCGCTCGTTGACCTGCACCTGGCTAATCGCGACCAACTGGCAAGCACAGGCATCAACGTCGAAAACATTTACACCGCCCCGCTCTGCACAATAGAACGTACCGACCTCTTTTTTTCCTACCGCATAGAAAAGAAAAAGTACGGCAAGACCGGGCGCTTGTTGTCGGTCATCGGCCGGAAAGCCTGAGTTAACGAATTCGGGCCGTCAGCGTAATGTTCTGTGTTTTCGGCGGATAGCAGACCTCGTCTGTACATGCCTGAAAGCGGACGGCCGCACGAACGGTAACAGTCCTCGCCTTAGTCCCGGCCGGAACGCGGACCGTGAACGGAAACGCCACGCGGCCATCGTAGATGTTGATCGTATCCGGCGAGAACTGGAATTTTTTATTCTTCCCCCGCGGATAAGTAACACCGGTAACTGTTCCACCGGTTGCGGTTAGCCGCACAGTCGTCGGGATGGCGTACTGGCTG
>JBBQTV010000226.1:0-5815 GCA_038212935.1 Pyrinomonadales bacterium
TCGGATCGAATCCTGATGGCCTCCGACGACTACTATCTCATTGGGAAATTCGGTTCCTGTGACGGTTGCGATTATGGAGGGCTGCGGTGTTATAAACTCGCCGGGATTCGTTGTCGAAAGATGAGCGAAAGGCTGCACAGAAATATCGGTCCTTCCTAAAGCGATCGCACGCCAGCGATTTAAAATCAGATTTGCGCCGTCCGATCCACCCTGTTGGTCGTGTCTGCGTGTGTGGATGGCGGAAAGGTCGATGATCAGTTGGCGAATGTTCGGTTCTGCGGCTAACGAAAGCATCGGTGTTACATTCGCTTGATTGTCGATCGTGTAATCAACAAGCTGAATGTCGGTCCTCGCATTGACAGCCAGATCTATCGATTCACGAGCTTGTTCAAGCGTTTCGTGGCGAAAGAACCCGGCACACTTGTGGAAACTGTCATGCATGCGGCCGCTAAGCTCCTGCGATCCGATCTCGTCGAGCTTGACAATCGCAAGTCCGCTTCGCCGCTCGATCACCTCAAGCTCGCTGCCCTGTCCCGTCGCTGCCGTTTCGGAGCGAAGATGATCCATCTCGCTCTCATCAATTGTGATCCAATATGCGGGCGGCCCGGCCTGCGTCGAATCGCTTCCGGAACCGAAGAAGAAAAGAGCAGACGCAAGGCCGGCCGCGATCGTGACGGAAAGTAAAATTCTGTATTTGTTCAATGTACAAGCCCCCAGAAACCAATGGATCGAATTTACGCTGTGAGAGTGTAATAGAAACGAAAGAGTACAAGAAATCCCCGATAATATCAATCATCAATGCGACCGGAAATGTGATACGGCACAGCGGCCATCATCCCGAAAAGCAGCCACAAATGCCGTGCGTTCTCGAACGATCCAGTGACACCCTGATAAATGAACGCAGTTGCAAATGCTACCAATAGAGTACGACGAATTATGCGGCTCTCTTCGGCAATTCCCGATAACGGCAAAACCCGGCGGCAAAGAAATAAGACGACAACCGCAAGTGCTGCTAAGCCAACCAGTCCGGATTGACCTGCAACGTTAAGATACACATTGTGAGCATCCGTAAGCAGCTGTTTTTGACCGGACGGAGCGAGAAATCGTACCTCTGCAACTCCCAGGCCGAGGCCCTTTCCGAAAACGGGATGCTGCATAAAGGTTTCCAGAGCTCCCTGCCATGTAAGCAGCCGCTGTGTCGGGTCGATTCGCCAGCCGAAAAAATCGAAGGTGTAGGGTGAAGTAGCGATCGGCCTGATCGAAAAGGCTGACACCAAAACAAAAGCGATGGCGGCTGCGGTTCCGAGTCCTCCGTATAAAATTGTCTTGGGCCTTTGCACGCGGGCAGCTGCGTCCCATGCAAGCCATACTCCGATAGCGAGAAATATGCCGCCCAAACCCGGCGTTACAGTAAATGCCGCAGCGGACAGATGCAGCAGAAGTAGGACGACGAAAGTTCGTGACCCGATCCACGCAAGCTGCCGGCTACCCAACAGAAAAACAATGCTCACATTAAGGTAATTGCAGAGCATCGCCGGATAGATGAAGGTTCCATCGACGCGCGGATAATTTCCGGGCGGCAGCGACCCATAGTGATGCAAAAAATAGATATGCCAAGGGCTGCTGCGGTCGATATAAAACAACGCAACGGTGACAGCAGCGATAATCGAAACGACCGTGCTTGCGCCGATCCAAAAAAGAAAAATACGCCGAACATCGGTCTGGCTTCGAACGATAAGAAATGCCAAGACGCCGATTCCGATGAGATAAGCTTCTCCAGCAAGTTTGATGGTGCTTCTGCTCGGACGCTCAGAGAAGACTGCCGACAGGGCGAGCGCAATGAAGTAAGCACCGAATACAAGATATAGGGGATCGAACGCGAGAAACTGTCGCCGCCAGACAAATAGTATCGCCATGCCCGCGGCCAGCTGCACAAATACCAGCTCTGTGGACTGGACGGGAAAGCCGTAGATACGAAGGTACGGCTCGCCAAATCCGAGCGAAACGACGAGGGCGAGGAACATCCATGTGATCGGTCGCGGAAACTCTGATTGGTGATTTCCCATCGATGATCGCACAGAAAACCCTTAGACGGTTTTGGTGACCTTTGCCAACGACCGTGGGGCGTCCGGGTCAAGGCCCTTGGCTTCGGAAAGGTGGGCCGCAAAAAGCTGGGCCGGGATTATGAAAGGTATCGGCGTCAAAAATTCATCCATTTCGGCATCAATGAAGAGACTACGCGACGATAGATCAGCGATCGCCCGGTCATTTGTTATGGAAAGGCAATCTGCGTTAAGCTCCCGCAGGCGTTCAAGCAAATCAATACTGCTCGAGTGAGTCGCTCCCGACGGCCCAAAGAGCACCACCGGAAAACGCCGCTCGATTATCGCCAGTGGTCCGTGAAAGAAATCTGCAGACGAAAATCGTTCCGCAACGACATAACACGTTTCCATCAGCTTCAAAGCGAGTTCATAGGAATTCCCGTAATTCATTCCGCGTCCGACTACTACGCAGTTTTCCATAAACGCGTATCGCTGGACGAGCTCGAGTACCGCGTCATTAAGGGAAAGGCTCTTCGCAGAAAGCTCCGGTATCAAATGATAGTTCAACCGCCGATCGCCGATCGCCTCCGCCAGCATATAGAAATGCAGCATCTGGCCAGTGTAGGTCTTGGTCGCCGCTACCGACTTTTCGCGGCCGGCGTGTATAAGAAGCGTCTCGTCGGCGATCTGAGCGAGTGACGACCCGGATTCGTTCGTGATCCCGAGAGTGAAGGCACCCGATGCTTTTGCACTCTCGACGACCAGGTTGATGTCCGTCCCTTCTCCGGACTGAGAAACCCCGATCACTAACGCCCGCTTCAACCGAAGTTTGGCCCCGTAGAGCGTAAAAACCGAGGGAGCGCAAAGCGAAACGGGAATTCCGGTCGTTACCTCGAGCAGATAGCGGCCAAAAAGCGACGCATTGTCCGAACTTCCGCGGGCGACGAGCACGATCAGGTCGATGTCGCGTTGGCGAATGTGGTCGCCAATGCGAGTTACTTTTTCGCGTTCTTCAACAATGGTTCGTTCTAAGATCTCCGGCTGTTCGGAGATCTCCTCAAGCATTAAAGACATAGATTAGTATTTCTCAGCGTGGGTTCGAAGTTATAATTATAGCAACATTATCACCGCTTCGCCTTCGAGAGTCGTAGTTTGGTCTTGATTCGTGCAGATGGTCGAAAGAAAGACAAGTCCTTTCTCCGGACGTATATTGGCGACGGTGGCGGTTGTGGTTATCACGTCGCCGATAAATACCGGTGCTTTGAACTTCATCGTCTGGGAAAGATAAACGATCTTTTTCTCGCCAAATTCGTCACCTAGGATCGCCGAAATGAATGCTCCGCTGAGCATTCCGTGGGCAATACGCTTCCCAAACCGTGTCGTCGCGGCGTAATCTTCATCCAAATGTATCGGATTGTGATCGCCTGATAATTCGGCAAAATTGCGGACCAGTTCATCCGTCACTTCGCGCTCACGCGAGAATGACCTGCCTATTTCAAGATTCATCGTTTGCAATATCCTCAGAAACTTCTTTTTCCTCCGCCATTTCTTTAAGAACGGCATTCACCGCTGCCCCTATCAAGAGGACTACCGCCGTCAGATAGAGCCAGAGCATCAGAATTATCACAGCTCCTAGCGACCCGTAAGCGCGGTTATAAGTATTGAAATATTCGAGGTAAAGGCGGAAACCGCCGGTGAAAACTATCCACAAAAAGATCGACACGATCGACCCCCAGGTGATCCAATCCCAACGAAACTGCTTATAATTGGGAAGAAGATTATAGACGATCTCACAAGCGGCAAGCATGACCGCGATGATCATCATCCATTGCAGCGTAACCATCCACCACCGCGACACGGATTCGAAACCCATCATCCCGAGGCCTATCTGGACAAGTTGCCAACCATAAAAAACAAAAGATACCGTGATCGCAAGCAAGAGGATCGAAACAAAGGTTAATGCGAGGGATTGAAGCTTTGTTTTCCACCACGGGCGGGTTTCAACAATACCGGCTACCGCATTCAGTGCATTTCGGAGACTATCAACCCCGACGGACGATGACCACAACGTAATAGCGAGCCCAAGGGTCAGTTTTCCGGTAGTACTGCTTGCAACGATCTCTTCGACCGTTTTGCGAACCAGATCGTACGCGCTTGCTGGCATGATCTGGTAGAGGTAGGTAAAAAGTTCGCTTTGGAGCCGATCAGTCGAATCGAGCACCAATCCGAAAAGGCTTATCAGGAAAAACAGAAGAGGGAAGAGCGAGAATGAAAAATAAAACGCGACCTGAGCGCCACGGTCCAAAAGCTCCGTGTCGAATATCTTATCGTATAACTTTAAGAAAAATGTCTTCACGTCTCGAACAGTATGTCAATAGGATGCAATGCTTTGCTGCGGCCAATCTAATCCAATACATTATCTGCATTAATGTAGTTTCTAGGAACTCTCGCACTGATCCCGCAGGTTATTTCGTATGAGATCGAGTTAATAGTCTTTGCCAGATCCGCAGCTGAAACCGCGTTTTTTGCGTCACGGCCAAGAAGAACTACCTCATCTCCAACCTTTGCATCGGACAAGTCCGTTACATCAACTGTTATCCAGTCCATTGATATGGCACCAACTACGGGAACGCGAAAGCCGTTAACTAGGGCTTCAACGTGTCCACTGAAGCCCCTTCGGTAGCCGTCGTGATAGCCGATCGGCACGGTTGCAATGGTCGACGGTCGCTTAGCTATGAATCGCCGTCCGTACCCTACTGAGTCGCCGCGTTGAATATCCTTAACCAAAGCGACTTTTGATCGGACCGACATCACGGGTAGCAGTCCCGGTTGTGGAACCTCCCGCGGAATGACATCGTCGCCGAGACCGTAAAGAATTCCGCCTATTCTAACCATAGTTCCGCGGGATCTGGGATGACATATCGCACCTGGTGAGTTGGCAAGATCGATGAAAGTCGGCTCAATGCCACGCGCTATAAGAACTGCGAGAGCATCGTCGAAACAGTTCATTTGCCCCATCGTAAATTCAAGAGCTTCCGTGTCGTCCGCGGATGCGAAGTGGGACATCAACCCGTCGATCCGTAGGTTTCGACATTCTGAAACCGCGTCAACAAAGGCTCCAAACGCGTCGCCCCGAACTCCGACCCGGCCCATCCCGGTATCTACCTTAAGGTGGACGTTAACCATCGCGCCGGCCTCTTTTGCTCTTGCGTCGAGCCGTTGTGCATCTTCGATTCGAAAGATCGCAGGCGTCAAGTCTTTGTCGATAATGATCTCTTCTTGTCCCGGCCAAACGCCGCCGAGGCAAAGTATCGGCACGTTGACGCCGGCGGAGCGGAGTTCGACTGCTTCTTCGACCAGTGCGACTCCGAGCCAGTCAACACCGGCGGACACTAGGGTTCGAGAACATTCCACCGCTCCATGGCCGTAAGCGTTGGCTTTGACTACCGCCAGAAATTTAATTTCGTCCCCAATGAATGCTTTAATCGCGCGGAAGTTTGCCTCAAGGGCCGCCAGGTCGATATCTGCCCATGTCGGTCTTGGCGTGAAAGCGATATCTCTCATAGTGCTTTAAAGTATACCTGTAAACGTTCACATCAGATAGCTTACGGCGAAACTCAATGTATTAGATCAGAAGTTGCAAACCGACACCTAATGCTATTTCTAGAGTGGAATATTTCCATGTTTTTTTGGCGGATTAGTGTCACGCTTGTTCTTGAGAAGCGAAAGAGCCCTGATCAGCTTAGGACGCGTCTGGGCGGGCTCGATCACCT
>JBBQTV010000227.1:0-5812 GCA_038212935.1 Pyrinomonadales bacterium
TCGCTGTTTACTATAACCAACCGCGACATCATCGGAAATTCAAATGAGGTCGGAACAAATTTCTTTGAACTGCCGACTGTTGTCGAACCTGAATCGACAATTCTGATAGATGACGGAGCTATCGAACTTCGGGTGGAATCAGTCACTGCGACGGACGTTATGTGCCGCGTTGTCGTAGGCGGATGGCTGAAGGAACGCAAGGGTATCAATCTGCCTAATACAGCATTGCCGATTCCTTCAATGACGCCTAAGGATCACGCTGATTTGGAATGGGCAATGAGCGAGAACGTTGACTATATCGCGTTGTCATTCGTTCGCAAAGCTGAGGACTGCCGCGAGGTAAAGGACCTCATCAAGGCTCTGAATAAACGCCCGATGGGCCGAGCATTGCTGGTCGCAAAGATCGAAAAAGCAGAGGCGATGGAAAATCTTGACGAGATCGTTCGGGAGACCGATGGATTGATGGTCGCCCGCGGTGATCTCGGAGTTGAGACCTCAGTAGAACTCGTCCCGGTCTATCAGAAAAAAATTATCGAATCCGCGATCGCAAATGACAAATTCGTCATCACCGCGACGCAAATGCTCCAGTCGATGATCGAGAGCCCCCAGCCGACAAGGGCCGAAGCTTCCGACGTCGCTAACGCCGTTTGGGATGGTACCGACGCCGTAATGCTCTCCGCCGAAACGGCTTCGGGAACGTATCCCGTCGAAACGATCAAGACGATGGCGCGAATCATCGACACCGCCGAATCGCTCAAACCTGACCAACTCCGGCGGCCGATCAAATTTTCGCTCCCGCCGTCTGGCCGCGCTAGCCAAGGGCTGTGTAAAGCCGCGGCCTATGCTGCAAAGGAGACCATTACGGACAAGGTAGCAGTGTTCACCGAATCGGGCCTGATGGCACGTCGTCTGTCAAGTTTTCGGTCGGGCTTGACGACGTTCGGCCTGACCACGTACGAAGATGTCTACCACCAACTGGCATTGATCTGGGGTGTACAACCGTATTTTCATCCGCGGCCGAATACAACGACAACAATGTTGGAGATCGGCGAGAAAACTTTGCTGAATGCGGCTGTTGTGGAGGAGGGCGAGCGGATCATTATGATGGCTGGCCGGCTTTCCGGCCTAGGCCTTTCAAGCTCCGTGATCGTCTGGACCGTCGGCGAAGACATCGCGAGTCGATAGTCTACTGGTGGTGTTTTGAGGGTACGTTAGCGCGGCCCCAACGAAGAGTTCGAGCCATCCAGGAAAGCTCGTCAAGAAATGCCTTGACTAGCTTTTCGTATTTCTCATCTATGAGGCCTCCGCTGTCGTCGAACTTCGTCTGCACTTTTGGAAAATTCAGGTCCTTAAATGTGGTGACAAGACCTAATTCCCTGACCATCGGCACCATCGACTCGATCACCCGTGTCCCGCCCCATGCCCCTGCGGAGACACCAACAAACCCGACCGCTTTGTGAATATACTCCTTTAGCAAGATATCCATTACACTTTTCAAAGTGCCGGGATACCCGTGGTTGTATTCGGGCACAACCACAACTAGGCCGTCCGCACGGATGATCGCATCACGCCATTCCGGAAACTTCTGAGCCAATCCGGTTCCGTAGTCGTCAAGCGGCAGATCAAAATCGCGGACATCGAATATCTGGGTCTCGACATCATCACGAGACTCGATCTGCGAGTGCAACCAGTTGGCAACCATTTCGCTCTGCCGACCTTTCCGGTTGGTTCCCAATAGGATCGGGATGAAAATCGGTGACTCGGTCATAATAAAAGGGGGCAGCGTGTTTGGCCCCGCCCTTCACTCCGTCGCTACTTCGAATCGCGTTTGGCCTGATTGCGCTTATTAACCGACGAGAGGTGTGCCCGCGTCTTGGTTTGGCCGCTTCGCGACAACCTTTCCTCTTCCACCTTTCCTTTGGCGGGTCGCCGCCTGCCTGCCGATTGCGGTGCCGCGGGTTCCATTCCTGTCGGCGACTGGGCGGGGTCGACTGGATCTCCATCGATCTTCAGCCGCTTCTTCGGTGGACCGATCGCGGACGCGAGATTCTTAGTTTTTCCTACGTTCCTGGACTTCGCCGCTTTTGTCTTAACGGCGTCTTTCGCCTTACCTTTACCGATAGTTTCAAGGGCGTTCGCCTGTTTCTTGACCTTACCGAGTTTCTGCTTCGTCGATGTGCGATCCGCCCGCGTCTGCAGGTTCTTGTCCGTTTTCGTTGGCTTTGATGCAATCTTCTTAGCCGCCTCTTGTGCCTCGCCGGCTTCTACTTTTTCAAGGCGTGCGACGAAGATGTCATGCACCTCGGCGAACATTGCGGCTTTTTCTTTGCTGCGGTCCGCCGGTGCAGAACCGCGAGCTTTAGACTTGGCAAGGGCGGAACGAACCTGCGTTTTCTTAACATCAAGCAGTTTGTCGCGCAGGGTGCGACTTCGCTTCACCAAATTCCGCAATTCTTTCGCCGAGTGTTTATTAAGCTTCGGCGGGCGAGCATCGTCATATAGTTCGAGCTCTTTTGCGTTACTCAACACCTTGGCGTCGTTTCGATTGAATTTCATACTATTAAAAATATCGCATTCGGTTGGCATCGCAAACTTATTAAATCCGATTGCCAAACAAAAAGAACGTGCCGAGAACCGGAACGTCCATATTGCCGAGCTAAAGTCTCGCTATTTGTCTCTACTTTGCGTCGAGTATCTGTGCGACGGTTTCCTTCTTTAGTCCATTTCCATTGCGCTTTTCGTAATCGCCAACGGAGATCTGAGGATCACGCCACGCATCAAGATGGCCGACCTGATGGACACATTGGATGGTACAAGTAGGAGCACACCATTTTTCCGTGATGTATTCGCGCTCCATGTCGCCGTGTGTGTATTCAAGGAGCGGAATTCCGGGTGTTCCCCGCTGCTGCGAGCACCAGCTTACGATCCCGCCTTCATCAACGTACAAGTATCTCGCTCCGGCTCGACATCGCCACTCATATTCCTCACCATCAACAAGCGCGTCCTGGAACCAGTTCCAGCGTGCATAGGACCGCGTCCCCTTGCTCTTGATCTCTTTGTAAACCTCTTTTTCACGAGGTGTTAGGCCTTTATTCAGGCCCATTTCATCATGGATCACGCCGACGGTTGACGAAAACCCGAGTTCGCGTGCACGGTTTGCAATGATCAAAGCCTCGTCCGGATTCGCCACACCACCGCCGACGACCGAGTTGATGTTGACCTTAAACTTCGCATGGTCGCGGAGGTTTACGAGTTTGGCGTCAAGCACTTTGAGGCTCTTTTTCGAAACCTCGTCGGGCGTAACGTTGTCGATTGATATTTGGAGATAATCGAGGCCCGCTTCATTCAGCTTTTGGATCTTATCAACTTGAAAGTAATAGCCATTTGAGATCAACCCAGCGATCATTCCGTGATGCCGAATTCGAGCGATGATCTCGTAGATCTCAGGGTGCATCATCGGTTCGCCGCCTGAGATCGTAATGACGGATGAACCGAATTCGGCAAGCTTATCGATGCGCTTCAGCATTTCATCGATCGGCACCGGATCACTTGTCTTGTCGTATTCGTTGCAATATGTGCAGGCGAGATTACACCTCCGCATCGGCACAATATGTACCAATACCGGATGCTTCGTCGAGGCAAACGCACGAACCGTATGGCGTACGCCCCGAGTAAACCTGCTGAAACTGCTTGCCTTAGGCATAACTTATTCCGAAAAAACGCAAAAGGAAGGAAGCACTTGCTGCGAATCGTTCCAAACCTAAAATTATAGGCACTGCCGCACACCTTATCAACTTGCAGAAAAGGCTTTGGCACCACAACCAAAGCCTTTCCAGGATCGTTCTCGTGAAAAAACCGATTTATCCCTTTACTTCCTTTGCCCCGCGCGGAATGGTGACCTTAAATGATGCGGCCTCGATACGAACATTCTTTTGGATACCAGATAGATAAACAGTTGTCGAATCGTTGTTCTTTTCGGTAACTTTCGTCTGTATGGGCATGCCATTAACGTCGACCCAGACCTCAGCCAAAGTATAGGTAGACGGCTTTTTGGGGGTCATTCGAAGGTGCCATGTGTCGACGCCGCCCTTCACCTTCGCTTCGCCGAGATATTCGACGGTGTAGTTTTCTCGAAGCTCTTTGCGGGACATGTTCATGAACGCTAAAGCTCCACCGGCGGTTCCTTTGCCCTTTGCATCCTTGGTATTACCGGTAATGTACTGGTTAAGCCGCGGACGCAAAATAATGTAGGTTCCATTCGCGACGGCAAACGTCTCCTCCGGACGCTTCCAATCAATTCGAATATTCGGATCGCTGTTGCGTCTCGGAGCATAGATCAGTGCACCTTCAGTCGTGTCGACCACGTTTCCGAGTTGGGCGTTGACCTTTGTCATAGTCACGTTCGCACGAAGCGATGATAGGCCCTTATTATGGTCGTCCATCCGTTTGAGGATCGTATCGATTACCTGCCCAGATGCATTCGTCGCCCCTGAGAGCCCGAAAACAACGCACAGAGCAAATACCGAAAAAACCGCTTTGATATGATTTCTCATTAATACTCCTTCGAATAAACCAAGAGTCGAGAAGGCCTCTGCATGCCTCACTTCTACGATAATCTATTTATCTTATCTCGATCTCGTAAACCAATTCGCCATTCGGCTTCGTCTTTTGCCGTGTTTCGACAATAGTCGCCTTGGGATTACCGCTCAGTTCCCTTACATGTGCTTCTTGAGCGTTACGGTCTGCGGGAAAGTCCGAAGCTTGGACGATAAGCCGAGAGGTCTGGGTTGCAAGCCTTTCGCGATTGTCGAACCATGATCGGGGTGTCAAAAAGATGAACGCGACGATCAACAAGCAGAAAACCACGTAAACCGACGTTTCGCGGCTGTGTTCCCACATGATGAATCGCCTTATGCGTCCCATTTTCGATGTTTACGACTCGTCGATCAGTCCGTCCCGCATCCTGATCGTCCGCGAGCAAACGGCCGCAGCCTCCGGATTATGGGTGATCATGATGATCGTCTGGTTAAATTCCCTGTTTAGCTTACGGAACATATCCAAAACGATCTGCGAATTTTCGGTATCCAGATTACCCGTCGGCTCGTCCGCCAGGATTATCGCCGGGCTATTAATCACCGCCCGGGCAAGAGCCACCCGCTGTTGCTCGCCGCCCGACATCTCGAGCGGCTTATGGTGCATTTTATCCTCAAGCTTAAGAAGCCGCAAGATCTCATGCCTACGAGTATTATCCTTGCTGCCGTTGCCCGTATGGATCTTTTCGGCCAGCTTTAAGTTCCCCTCGGCCGAAAGGGTCGGGAAAAGATTGAAACGCTGAAAGACAAAGCCGATCTTTCGCCGGCGAATATCGGTCCGTTCCGCATCAGAAACTGCTGAAAGATCCTCGTCATCGATCAAGATACGGCCCTCGGTCGGGCTCAGCAGACCGCCTAACAGATGAAGCAAGGTCGATTTGCCGCAACCGGAGGGACCCATGATGGCGACGAATTCGCCCCGTTCGACAGAGATCGAGACGCCCCGCAATGCCGGTACGTCCATCTTGCCGATTCTATACAGCTTCTTTAGGTTCTCAGTTCTTAAGATCGGGGTCATTAATAGGTTACTGAAACCGCGTGGCAGAATTGGTCGCTGGCTGAGCCGGCCGGGTCGGCACCTCAGTGGATGCGTTCTGGAGATTCTTATCCAAGTCTACTTCCTCGAGATTCCACGTGTTCTGAAGAACAAAAGCGGTAAGCGGATATTCGCGTCCGATATCAACATCTTCAGGCACCTGATACGTCAGCCGCATCGAATA
>JBBQTV010000228.1:0-5812 GCA_038212935.1 Pyrinomonadales bacterium
ACATGACTGGAACTCTTAGTCATAAAGGAGCTTTTCAATGAACGGTCGCCGAATTAACAATGTATCAGCTCTCCCACGAACATTTTTATAGCACTCAATTGGTGGCCACTATTATATTCCTGTGTGCCATCGAATGGCAATTATTTTCCGCCCGCGCTCAAATTTCCAATAATGCGGTTATACGCTGTCGCCTCACCTATCCAAAACTTGTAATCAAGTGATTTTACAGCAACCGAATAAAAACAGAAGGTTTTCTTGAGAAAAACGCAAAGATTTTGCGAGCGATTAGCCCTTAAGATTGCTCACGTTCACGCATTTGCAGGTTAACAAGTACGACAACGAACTGGTGGCTCGCCTTCGAGTGTTCCTTGCGTGAGCAAGAAGATAAGGGAGAAAGGAACTCTTCATCAAAGAAGAGCGAAATCGCGTCTACAGCGGGGTCCGCTCGCTGGTGGCAAAAGAAGGATAATTGGCACCGTGTCTATTAAATAGCTCTTACTTTAAGAAAGAGCGTGCACGGACACGAAATGAACAGTAAAAAATGGAGGATAAAATGCAATTTCGAAAATTAAGAACTATCTTTTCAGGAAAAACACTCGCAGGGTTCGCGGTGGCCCTTGTGGCTACGGTCGCGGTCTTAGGGGGCACTGGAATGTTGACTCCGGGGGATGGAGTTACTGGCGTAGTACTCGGCCGGGGTAGCTTTACAGAAAACACGGACATAAAATTTAAGATCGGCGACGGAAAACGGGATGTTATTCATGTTCCGAGAGCTCGACAGACGGTCGTACAAAGAATTGATATCGCAGCGGGCGGCCACACCGGATGGCACAGCCATCCGGGGCCCGTCGTGGTGGTGATCAAGAGCGGTACAATGTCGTTCTACGACGGTGACGACCCGACCTGCACGCCCAAAATCTATTCCGCCGGTGACGCATTCATTGACAGCGGACAGGGACACTCCCATATCGCTCGGAATGAGACAGGTGTCCCGCTTGAGCTCTACGCAACTTACTTTGACGTACCCGTAGGCGGTGCCTTTAGGATCGACGTCGATCCGGCTCCGCAAAATTGTTCATTTTAGCCGCGGTAGGTTTGAAGGAGGAGTAAATAATATGAATGACGTCTTAAAAGGGCTGCTGTTTGGAGCCGTTTTGAAAGTCTTGTTGTGCGGAGTGATGATCGGACAGTTTCCGATCAAACTCCCCTCGATCCCGAAGTCGAGTAAGCCAAAGCCAGCTGAAAGTGCACAGCCGACTGAGCAGACGAGCGGGCCGACGCCTCTCCGACAGCCCTCCAGCCCCGCGTCAACGGCCGGCGGTCGTATCTATGGATATATGAAGCCTTCAAGTACTCCAATGATCCTCAAACCAAAGGTTTTTATACAGGCCGTTCACAATCAAGATTATTGGAAAATGAAGACGGTTAGAGACGCCACCAGCTGGCTTCCGCAGATTCAAATGCAAATATACTGGAACCAAGATAGGCGTATGGACATGGTCGCAGAATGGTACAACCCCGACGGATCGCTTTGGTTCACCGAAAACCTTGACACGGGAACTTTTTTCAAAAGCGGCGATACATGGTCTTTAATGGACACGAAGTCAACGAACGCAACCGGAGTTTTTTCCGTCAAGGTCAAAAATAAGGCAACAGGAGAACTGTTCTACGAAGGAAAATTCCGGGTTTACAAATTCCCTATATCGGATCCTCCTACCAAAAACAATCTCGGATTTTCCGTCGATCATGACTCGCTGCTGCCGCTCGGGATGGTGGGATTTAGCCTTGATGGCGACATCACAAAGGCTACAAGTCGAGTGTTATTTAGCACGTGGTTAAAGGGGCGAGTTCGCAGCGATGAACTGGAGGCCCAGTTATTCTATGAAGGCAAGATGATCGCCCGAGCAACGCCGTCCGATGGAATGGCCACGGACGAACGCGCCTCGAAATACACACCTGCCTTTGATGCCGAAGGCATGGTAAAGCGATGGGAGATCTTCTTCGGGAACGTATTGCTGGCAAATGGCAACGATAACCCCCGAAATGAATATTGGGCAAGCACTCACTGGATCGACAAGAATCCCGGAAATTACGTATACAAGCTCTTTCGCAACGGCACTCAGATCCGTGAATTCTCCTTTGAAGTAGGCGCAGACGGACGGTTCGTCCGCCCTGCTTATTCCGACTCGTTCTTCTTCCCTCAGTATTCGATCCTTTTTCCCGCGAAAGTGATGGGCACGACCGAGAAATGGAACACGACGACCTGGAAAACGGATATGTTCTACGGCAATCCGATCAGCGGATATACGCCCTAATAGCGAGACAAGTTTATGAAAAACACTAGAAACTTCTTAATCCTGGCATCCCTTGTAGTCGTCATATGCGGATGCGGTGGCATGCTCGGCAAAACAGCGGTACCAAACGAACAGATCAACGCCGATCTTAACGGAAAAAAGGTGAAGGTCACCGAAGGCTCATATTCTTCAGATAATGAATGGTTCTTCCGAAAGGACTACGAACGATGCTTCGTCGTAAACGACAGCGAAAGCAAGATCTCCGACACCGAGGCCAACCTTTCCGTTACTGTGTCTTCGTGGGGTGACCTCAAACTCGGCGATCTCGGTATGAAGAACGAATACATTACCGTGTTCGGAAAGCTCGCTGTTCAATACAAAAAGGAAGGTGAGAAGTGGGTGCTACAAAACCTGGAATCGAAAGAACTGATATTTAAGAGTCTTGATACCGAACAGTGGAAAAAATTCCTCGAAATATCCATGCCGAACTGCACGAAGGGTTTCCGGCATACCGGCACATAACAAAAGGCTAGAGTTTCCGCGTTCGCCTGGGTTTTCGGCGAACAGCTTAGAACTTATGAAGAGGAGGAAAATATGGGCTTATTTGATCCATTAGACATAACGTGGATATGGAATTCCAGCCAAATGAAGTCGAAGTTACTTGATGGTATGAGCGATGCCAGCACCGGCCTAGGCATGCTTGAGTACATGGTTAGTTCCGGCGAGGACCTTGCAACAGTGCGTAAATACAAAGACGCCCTCGATAAAACCGCAGTTTGGCTCCAAACACCCGAGGCCGTAGTCGAGAATTATAAAGCGGCCATGAAGATCAGCAGGGGAATTTCGCACCTAAGAAAAATTGGTCCCATTCACAACGATCCGGCCGGGGCCGCTTGGGCTTTCGGCAAGATCTTCAAGGGTATAGGCGACCTCAGCACCCATCTGCCGCCGGGTCTGGCCGGATACCTTGGGATCTTTAGGAATGCAGAAACCTTTTTTACGGATATTCGTTACCTCAGGTCCATTGAGGTCCATTTCAGGGAGCCTCGAGCACGAGAGACATTAATCGATAATGATAGTAGTTATCCTGGCTACTAGTCGCGAGAGCCTCTCCGAAGGGATCGTTTAGCGTTCATCCACCACCCACACCGCGGCCCGGATGATGAAGTTAATACAACCTCGCATCCTCGGGCCATTTTTATGCAGAAACACGACCGGTAGGGAGTGTGCCCGATCGTAACAGGTCACCCTCGCTACCGCTCAGGTTTCAGCCGGGTGTCCCGCTTGAGCTCTACGCAACTTACTTTGACGTACCCGTAGGCGGTGCCTTTAGGATCGACGTCGATCCGGCTCCGCAAAATTGTTCATTTTAGCCGCGGTAGGTTAATACGAGCGGTTTAGTTACCAAGCCAAATGTTCGGAAGGGTTGTGAATTTTCGCGACCCTTTCCTATTTGACATTACGCCGCGCGGAAAACAGACTTAAGGCAAAGTGGTGACCGAAGAGAAAAAGAAGAAAGTCAATTATTCCGGTGCTTGGGCTGAGGCTAGAAAGATCGTCTGGAACGCTCGCTGGCGTCTGCTAATAGGCAGCGTTCTGCTGCTCGTTTCACGTCTGTCCGGAATGGTTCTGCCCGCGTCTACCAAGTTCATCGGGGACGAGGTCTTCGTTAACCAACGGTACGAACTGATCAAATGGATCGCCCTCGCGATCGGCATTTCGACACTCATACAAGGCACGACCTCGTTCGCTTTGTCGCAGATCCTCGGCGTCGCGGCCCAGCGGGCAATAACCGAAATGCGAAAACGGGTTCAGGCACACATCGAACGCCTGCCTATTTCATACTTTGATTCGACGCAGAGCGGCCAGTTGATCTCTCGCGTGATGAACGACGCCGAAGGCATCCGCAATCTCGTCGGCACCGGACTCGGGCAGATAATCGGCGGGATCGTTACCGCGGGCATCGCACTTTGCGTGCTATTTTATTTGAATTGGCAGCTCACCGTCGCGACCATCATCGTCTTGCTGATATTTGGCGGAGCACTTCTCTATGCATTCAAAGTTCTCCGGCCCATTTTCCGCGAACGCGGCGAGATCACAGCTGATGTAACTGGCCGCCTCACTGAAAGCTTTGGTGGCATCCGCGTCGTCAAGGCGTACACTGCCGAACGCCGTGAAGACCTAAGCTTCGCCCGCGGTGCCCATCGCCTCTTTCGCAATGTCGCTAAGACCGTCACGGGAGTATCCGCTGTGTCGTCGTTTGCCGCGATCGTCATCGGTGCCGTCGCAGTCGTGATGATCGTGATCGGCGGCAACGCGGTTCAATCGGGAACGATGACGCTTGGCGATTTTCTGATGTACATTTCGTTCACATTCCTCCTGGCGATGCCTGTCATCGAGCTAACATCCGTCGGAACGCAGATCACCGAAGCTCTCGCCGGTCTCGACCGAATCCGCGAGGTCATGGCTATGTCGACGGAGGACGAGCAAGACGCCAACCTCGAGCCGCTTGAGAACATCCGCGGCACCATTGCTTTCGAAGGCGTTGAATTCGAATATGACGAAGGCGTTCCGGTTTTGAACGGCGTTTCGTTCGCTTCACCTGCCGGTACGACCACCGCCCTTGTCGGCTCCAGCGGTTCGGGAAAATCTACGATCTTGAGCCTCGTTCTGAATTTCATCCAGCCTATAAAAGGTGTAGTAAAGATCGACGGCAAGGATCTGCAGAGCGTGAAACTCCGCGATTATCGGCGGCATCTTGGCGTTGTATTGCAAGACAATTTTCTGTTCGACGGAACCATACTAGACAACATCCGATTCGCAAATCCCGAGGCCGGTCTCTCGCAGATCAAATCTGTCTGCGCGGTTGCGAATGCGGACGAGTTTATCGAGAAATTCCCTAATGCTTATGAAACAGTCGTCGGCGAACGAGGCGTTAAGCTTTCCGGCGGCCAACGCCAACGAATCGCCATCGCCCGCGCGCTTTTGGCCGATCCCAAAATTCTCATCCTCGACGAAGCGACGTCGAGCCTTGACAGCGAATCAGAGGCGCTCATTCAGGAGGGCTTACACAACTTGCGAAAAGGAAGGACGACGTTCGTCATCGCCCATCGCCTGTCGACCATCCGAAGAGCCGACCAGATCCTCGTCGTCGAAGCCGGCGCGATCCTCGAACGCGGCACTCATGAAGAGCTCATCGCCAACAATGGCCGTTACAAACAGCTCTACGACAAGCAATACCGCTTCGAACAAAACCTATTTGTGAACCCCGGCGAGGATTTCACGACCAAACCTCCCGAGCCGCTTTAGCAAACAAAACTTTGACCGCCTGAACATTATGGAAAGAATGCAGAATTATCAGAATCACACGCGGTGGTATCCGTTCGTTCATTTCATTATCTCGCCGCTGCTGGCGATCAATCTGATCTGGGCCATCGTATGCGTGGTGATGGAGTTCGAATGGTTTCGAGCGCAGTATCTTCTTTTGTCGCTAATATTGATCCTCATGAGTTTTGCGG
>JBBQTV010000229.1:0-5811 GCA_038212935.1 Pyrinomonadales bacterium
CGTGCCGCGATCGGCATCGAAAAGGACCGCATCACCGCTGTTGAGCTTCAACGCGAGGGCCGCGGCCGTTTCGGCATCAAAAGAGCGGCAAGCGTCGAATTGCCGCTTGGCCTGATCGAACCCAATTTCCTCGAAGCTAACATTTCAGATCCGGTACAAACGCGGGCGTATATTGACGAAGCATTGACTATCGCGGGGCTTATTGGGCAGAAAGCCTGGTCGGCGTCGCTGCCGAGCAACACCGCCCGGACAGCTATCCTTTCGGTGGACACCGACGCGATAAAACGTGGTGACAAAGAACAGATCATCGATTGGAAAGCCGAGCAGATATTCGGAGCACCCGCCGCCGAGATGCGCATCAGCCGGCAGAATATAGCGAGCGAAGAAAACGGGAAGACACGGTATCTGGCAACGGCTATCAAGCTTTCGGTCATTGACGAATACGAGCGAATTTTTGAAGATCTGGGGCTGAAGGTCGGGCTGATATTGCCGCGGGCCGTCAGCGAGGTGAATTGGCTGGATTCGCGGAATGGCAGCGATACGCTGCTTATCAGTTCGCAGGACGACGGGTTTACGGCACTTCTGCTGCGAAACGGCGAACCGAGCGTCGTACGTTCTGTGACGTGCACAACCGGGGAACTGGATGATGAGATCTACCGGCTTTTGATGTTTTACAACGACCGCTTTGCCGCCGATGGCAGCGGAACGCTTAACGACCTTTTGGCGGTTGGCCGCGGCCTCGTCCCTGACAAACTGAAAGAGATCTCAAAGGAAGCTCTCGGAAGAGCTCTTAACATTCTCGGGCCGGCGGATGTCGGGCTCAGCCTGCCGCAGGGCCAACTTTCCTTCGTCGATCTTGCTGCTCCGTCGGGCCTCGCTGCCCTGGGCTGGCATTCGTAACATCCCAAGGTCACTTCATCCCTCAAAGATCTCATTCTGTCACCAAAGGCTTGTGCATCGGAACGAAATCGGTCACGATAGAATTTCGAAGTCTATGTCCTCGATCGCACTAACACTTGAGCAAAGCAAACTTTTGACCGATGCCGAACTGATCGGCGAATCGATCCGCGGGAGCGAGACCTCGTTTGAAGAATTGGTCAGGAGATATCAGCGCCCCATCATCGGATACGTGTTCCGAATGCTCGGCGATTATGATTCTGCCCTCGACGTTACCCAGGAAGTTTTCATCAAGGTCTACAACTCTCTCGCCCGCTACAGCACCGATTATAAATTCTCCACTTGGCTATATCGAATTGCCCATAATGCGGCTATCGACCACATGCGTCGAAACTCGGTAAATACCCAGAGTATTGAAACCGAAAACGGTGATGGTACGTATGAACTCCAGATCGAAAGTCCGCTGCCTTCGCCTGAACTAGAACGCGAGCGAAGCGAATGGCGGACAGAGATCGAGGCTGTGGTCAGGTGTCTGCCCGAAGCCTATCGAGATCTGATAATTCTTCGACATGCGCAGGATTTAAGCTACGATGAGATCGCGCAGGTTGCCGAATTACCACTGGGAACGGTCAAGAACCGTCTCTTCAGGGCACGTGAGATGATGCGGGAGATATTTATCGAACGCGGCATCACGGAATTCTGATCTCGATCATCCTAAACGGAGATCAAGATCTGTGAGAGCAATCCCAAACATACCTCCGCCTGATAAGGTGCCATGTCCCGAAGACTTTGCGGCGTATCTCGACGGCGAACTCAACCCCAACGAAGAATTAAATTTTGAGGCTCACTTGGCCGTTTGTGCTGAGTGTAGGGCGGAACTGAACCGTCAGAAGGCGTTTATGAGCGTGCTCGATGGTGCTCTCGACGATGAATTGCCGCGGATCGATCCGGAAAAACTCACGCGGTCGATCGTCGTCAAAGCGGAGAGCAGCGTTTCGGGACTTCGCAGCCCGAAAGAAAGGTTGACAGCGGCGTTGATCTGCCTTGGCGTCCTCGCTCTTGCGGCGGTGACCATTGCTGTGATCGGCGGAGGCGTCTCCACCGAAGTAAATTCGCCTATAGACCGCGCCGGCGGCATAGCCTCGGCCGTAGGACACTTGATCTACAATATCGCATTGAGCTTTTCGGTCGTTATCAGAGCGGTCACATCCGACGTTTCCATCGTCCGAACTTTATGGGCAGGGGCATTCGTAGTAGGCCTGCTCGGCTTGGCATACCGGATAAGAGGTCCGATCATGCAGCGCATATTCCGCAGTTCGTAGCTCAAAATCTGAATCTCTAGCCATGACACGTCGGCACAAATTCCAACGATCCTATTGCACGAGGCACGTTATAGCAGCAATGCTGTTTGCCATGTGCGTTGCAATCCCGGGATTTGGGCAGGCCCAGCTTTCGCAGGAAAATGACGACATTCTGTACATCGACGACGCTCCTGAGATGAACGTCATCGCCTTTGGCAAAACGGTCGTCATTAGAAAACACGCGAAAGAGGTCTTCTCCTGGGGCGGAGACATAATTATCGAGGGCAGGGTCGACGGCGACGTAGCGGCCCTAGGCGGATCGGTCGTTCACCGCGATGGCGGATTTATCGGCGGGACGGTTATCGTTATTGGCGGCTCGTATCGGCCGGAGACAGGGCAGCCGCTTCGCGGAGAGAATTCGGAGACCGTGGTCTTCGGCATGTTCGAAGACGAGTTTCGCGAAATGGCGAAAGACCCGACGACGGTTCTTGCCCCAGCGTTCACGCCCACTTTCATAGTCCAACGCCTGCTTTCGGTGCTGTTTTGGTTCCTTGTCACGCTTGGGTTCGCAACGCTTGCACCCGGTGCGGTCAGCCGTGCGACGGCCCGCGTGCATTTATCGCTCGCAAAAACCACGGCGATCGGTGCGGGAGCCCTTGTTCTGACCGCGGCAATAGTTATCGGTAGCCTCCAATTCCTTCCGGATTATCTCGGGGCTATCGTAAGCCTGATGGTTTTCGTGCTGTTGATGCTGGCATTCGGATTTGGCCGCGTAGTTTTGCAGGTCAGTCTTGGAAAGGCGATACAGCGAAATTTCATACCGTCGTCGAAGCGTTCAGAATCGCTGGCGGTTATTATTGGTGTTGTGATCCTCGCTCTTATCCTCTCGCTTCCGTACGTTTGGCTGATCGCGGTCTTTGTCGTATTTGCCGTCGGTACGGGACTGATCCTGACGGCCAGAACGCGAGACAAGTTAACTACGGAGTAGCCGTTAAACCCACGGGTTTACAATTCTTTACACAATTCGTCAAACCTCCTGCCTTCGATTTACGTCATACTACACTTAGGGCAACTTTTGCCGCGCGATGGCGTATAAGCATTGAAGTTAGCCGGAACATTGGGGATCACTATATGCGTAATTTTATTTTAACTTTTTCGGTCTTGTTTCTCGGCACAATTTCCTCGGTCGGCGTGCTCGGGCAGGATTCGGCGGCGATCAAACCTTCGGTTGTGACGGGCGAGGTGGTGACGGTATCAGCCACGGCTATCGAATTAAAGACGGGCACTGGCCAGATAACGGTAGAACTCGCCGAAACGACAGATTTCAAACGAGTTCCGCCTGAAAATCCGAAATTGAGTGCGGCCGTTGAGGCTCAGGTTTCTGACATCGGAATGGGCGATAAATTGCTCGTCACCGGCGTATTTTCGAATGACCGCAAGCGGCTTCCGGCCCGGGCAGTTTACATCATGTCCAAATCGGACATCGCCCGACGTCAACAGGAAGAAAGCCAGAAATGGGCGACACGCGGGATATCCGGCAAAGTCGCATCGGTCAACCCGGATACCAGGCAGATCTCGGTAGAGGTCCGCGGGCTGATGGGAACCACGACGGTCGTTATCAATCCGAAAGACGACGCGATCATCAGGCAATACGCTCCGAACTCGATCAAATACAGTGAAACCGTTCCGGCTACCTTAGCGAACATCGAGGCAGGAAACATGATTCGCGCTTTAGGCGACCGGAGTCCGGACGGCCTTAGCTTTGCGGCAGAAGAGATCGTAACCGGAGCTTTCCAAACGATCGCCGGAACAGTTAAATCTGTAAACGCCGAAACCGGCGAGGTAGTCGTTACGAACTTACAGACCGACACCGACGTAACCGTGGTTGTAGGCCAAGCGTCGGTGCTAAAAAGATTTCCGCCCGAAATGGCAGCACGTCTGGCGGGCGGTGCTCCCGGCCAGGGCGGAGCAAGACCCGCGGGAACGGCGGGACAACAAGGCGGACAGCGGCCGGCCGGTGCGGCCCCGGGACAAGGTGGCGGGCCTGGCCGCGGCGGAATGGGACAGATGGGCGGAACACGCGGCGGGATCGACGACATGTTCGAGCGGTTTCCGGTGATCACTGCATCAGACCTTACGGTCGGCGACATGATCGCCGTGTCGAGTTCGAAGAACGGAACTAACGAACGAGTTACGGCAATAAAATTGCTTGCCGGTGTTGAGCCTTTTATTCGTGCGGCCCAGACGGCGGGCCAATTGCAGCGTGGCGGACGCGGCGGAGGTGCCAACGGCGGATTTACTATACCTGGCCTCGATGGGCTTGATTTCCCTTAATACATAAAGTTTTTATCAAAGGCGGCCCGCTGGTTTTTAGCGGGGAAAACGCCGAAATTCAATTCAGGATCGGTTTCATATGCGATTTATTAGAACATTATTTATAGTCGGACTCGCGAGCGTGATGCTTTACTCGCCGGTCAGCGGCCAGCAGCAAAACGGAAGTATAACGGGCGTCGTGCAGGACACGGTCGGTGCCATACTCGTCGGAGCAAGTGTCACGGTTGTTGCTCCCGATAACCGCGAACGAACAACTACCAGCAACGCTCGCGGTGAATTTTCGTTAACGGGGCTCACTCCGGGCGTCTATACCGTTAAGGTATTCGCTACGAACTTCGGGCTTTACGAAAACACTGAAGTGACGGTCACTGCCGGGCAGCGAACCGAACTCACAGTGCCGCTGGCTCCGGAAGGGGTTACGGAACAGGTTGATATCTCTACCGACGAAGGTGTTACGACCGATCCGCAGGGGAATCTCGGTGCAACCGTTTTGAAGGACGGCGACCTTGAAGCCTTGCCGGATGACCCGGACGAGCTCGAGGCCGCTCTTCAGGCACTTGCCGGCCCTTCGGCTGGGCCGAATGGCGGACAGATCTACATCGATGGTTTCGAAGGCGGCCGCTTGCCGCCCAAGGAAGCGATCCGCGAGATTCGTATAAACCAGAATCCGTTCTCAGCAGAATATGATCGCCTCGGCTTCGGCCGTGTCGAGATCCTGACCCGACCGGGGAGCGATCAGTTCCGCGGTAGCGCATTCACTAACTTTAACGATTCACGATTAAATTCGCGTAATCCGTTTGCAGAAAATCGAGCCCCGGGACGAACCTTTTTCTTCGGCGGCAACGTCTCGGGTCCGGTTCAAAAGGGCAAGTCTTCCTTTTTTCTGGACGTCAACAGCCGAAACATCGATAGCAACACGATACTCAATGCGATCGTCCTCGACCAAAACCTGAACGAGATCCCGGTTCGGCAGGACATTCAGGTTCCGACACGTCGACTGTCGATCAGCCCCCGATTTGATTACGCCATAAACGAAAACAATACGCTCATTGCCCGCTACAGCTTTACGCGGGCCACCAATGAGAATCAAGGAATCGGCGGGGTTTCGCTGCTTTCGCGAGCGACGTCGTCGACCTTTACGGAACATGAGATTCGATTGACTGAAACGATGATCATCAATCCTACGACGATCAACGAGACTCGTTTTGAGTATGAGTGGGCAGATCGCGAACAAATCGGCGACAATTCGCTGCCCGGTATTAGCGTAGGTTCGGCGTTC
>JBBQTV010000230.1:0-5759 GCA_038212935.1 Pyrinomonadales bacterium
ATCCCGATCAGCGGTCGTTTCTTCATAAACTATTCAATGTTCAAACAATTTCGGAACGCTGTCAATTTGAGCATTTGAAATTAAAAACATATCATTTTGTTTTATGCGTACAAGCGAGTTGAATCCCAAGATACGGTCAACAACCGTTTTATTGGTGCAAAGAAACGGCAAAACCGCGATGGCGGGCGACGGACAGGTGACGCTGGGCGACACGGTCATTAAAGGAAGCGCCCGTAAGGTGCGCCGGCTGGCTAATGGCGAGATCCTGGCCGGATTTGCCGGAGCGACCGCAGACGCATTCTCTCTTCTAAGCCGTTTTGAGACAAAGCTTGGCGAATTTCAAGGGCAGCTTGAGCGAGCCGCTATCGAGCTAAGCAAAGACTGGCGTACCGATAAATACTTACGGCATCTGGAGGCATTGCTCATTGTCGCAGACAAAAAGGATGCCTTCCTGATCTCGGGTAAAGGCGATGTGATCGCTTCGGATGACGGTCTTTTGTCGGTCGGTTCGGGAAGTATGTACGCGATGGCGGCCGCCCGTGGTTTGATGAAGCACACTGATATGGATGCGGCTGCGATCGCATCAGAATCGCTCAAGATCGCAAGCGAGATCTGCATTTATACGAACTCCGACATCATTATTGAAGAACTATAGAGATACGGACCAATGGCAATTTATTTGGGCGGCGAGACTTCAGAGGCCGCGACAAAACTCAAACTCGATGATCTGACACCGCGCCAGATCGTCGAAGAACTCGACCGCTACGTCGTTGGTCAAAAGGATGCCAAGCGTGCCGTTGCGGTAGCACTTCGCAATCGCATTCGCCGTCAAAAACTTCCGGCGGAGATAGCCCAGGACGTCCTGCCAAAAAACATTCTGATGATCGGTTCGACCGGTGTCGGCAAGACCGAGATCGCGCGCCGGCTGGCGCGTGTCGCAGATTCGCCGTTCATCAAGATCGAAGCGTCAAAATTCACTGAGGTCGGCTATGTCGGCCGCGATGTCGAAAGCATGATCCGCGAACTGATGGATGTTGCCGTCGATATGACCAAACAGGCTTCGTATGAAGAAGTTCGCGGCCGTGCGGAGGAAAATTCAGAAGAGATTATTCTCGATATCCTCTTGCCGCCGACCGATATCGGATTCAGCAACGACCCGAATCAGTCTGATGGCCCGTCCGAGAGTTCTTACACGCGAACGCGTGAAAAGCTCCGCGACCAGCTCCGCCGCGGCGATCTGGACGAGCGGATGATCGAGCTCGACACGCAGGACCGGCCGAATACGACCATCGATTTTATCGGCGGCCAGGGCATGGATGACATGGGCGTGAACCTGAAGGACATGTTCGGCAATCTGTTTCCGACCAAGACGGTCAGGCGTAAAATGCGGGTCGCTGACGCACGAACCTACGTGCTCCGCGAACAGCAGGAAAGCCTTATTGATATGGACCACATATCACGGACGGCTCTCGATAAGGTCCAGAATTCGGGGATCATATTCCTGGATGAGTTGGATAAGGTCGCAGGGCGCGAATCGGGCGGAAACCCTGATGTATCACGTGAAGGTGTTCAGCGTGACCTGTTGCCCATCGTCGAAGGTACAAATGTAAATACCAAATATGGAATGGTGAGCACGGATCATATTCTTTTCATCGCCGCGGGAGCATTTCATGTTTCAAAGCCTTCCGATCTTATTCCGGAACTTCAGGGGCGTTTCCCGATCCGTGTCGAACTCGAATCGCTCACGATCGATGACCTTAAGCGGATACTGACGCAGCCGAAGAACTCGCTTATTAAGCAGTATCAGGCACTGCTCGACACCGAAGGTATTAGGCTCGACTTTACCGAGGATGCAATAGCCCGGCTTGCCGAAATGACCGCTGAGATCAACCGCAGCACTGAAAACATCGGTGCCCGCCGGCTGCATACTTTACTTGAGAAGTTACTTGAAGAGATCAGCTTTTTGGGTGGCGAACTTGAGGAGAAACATCAAGTAATTGATGCGGCGTATATTGAAGAAAAGCTCGGGGCGTTGATCCAGGACCAGGACCTTCGGCAGTACGTTCTTTGATCTGAACGATGGCTTCATTTTTACATTTACTTTCCGGCCCGGGCCGACCGGCAATGCGGGTAATATTCGCGGCCGCCGTCGTTTTCACTATTAGCGGTGCCTTTTCCGCATGTGGAAAACGCGGTGCTCCCTTGCCGCCGCGCGAACGCGTTGAACAGCGCGCAGAGATCTCCGGCTTCCAACGTGGACCTGAAGTCATCCTCTCGTGGCAGATGCCGGCCCGAAACGCCGAGCCGGACAGCCTGCTCAACATCGACAGGATAGACGTCTACCGTCTTGCAGAACCACTCACCGCTCCACAATCGATCGCCGAGGCAGACTTTGCGTCGCGAAGTATTGTTATCGCCTCGATACCGATCGAAGATTCTGATTTCGGGCTAAAGACGCTCACCTATCGCGACACGCTGCAGTTCGCGGGGCAGCCGGTCCGTCTGCGTTACGCGATACGGTATGTGAATAGTGCGGGGCAGCGAGCTGCTTTTTCGAATTTCTTTCTGTACGAACCGACCGCACGCGTTGCAAGTGTGCCCGGTTCGCTTGCGGCCTCGGTTCGGCAGGAAGCTGTTGACCTAACCTGGCAGGCGCCGACGGCAAACATCGACGGTTCCACGCCGGCGAATATTCTCGGCTACAACGTTTACCGTTCCGGTTCAAAGACTGAGGCCGGGAAACTTTTAAATCCCGAGCCGGTCATTGACACAAACTTTGCCGATCAGACGTTTGAGTTCGAAAAAGATTACTTTTACTTCGTAAGAGCGATCTCCGCGGGCACCGGAGGCAAGCCGATCGAGAGTTTCGAGTCCACTATCATAACAGTTTCGCCGATCGACACATTCGCCCCAAGCGCTCCGGATTCGATAACGCTGGCGGCCACGCCGACGACGATATCGATCTTTTTCCCTGCAAATCCGGAGACTGATGTGGTCGGTTACACGATCTATCGTTCGACGGATCCGAATGCGGCATTGGCAAACTGGGAGCGACTCACGCCGGATCTGTTGACGACGACGACCTTCCAGGACGACCGCGTGGCGTCGGGTACAACCTATTATTATTACATCACCGCGACTGACAGGTTTAAGAATGTAAGCCCACCAAGCGAAGTCGTCAATGAGACAGTACCTTAGGTTATCTCCGCAAACTTATTGAAATAGATGAAAATATGCAGATTCCTTAATGACGGTCAGGTTGGCGTCGGGATACTAGAAGGTGACGAGATCTGGGTGTGCGATGGCGAATTGCAGAAGACCGAAGTGCTTTGGTATACCGACGAAGTGACATTGCTTCCGCCGGCAGCCCCGTCAAAGATCGTCTGCGTCGGCCGGAATTATGCAGAGCACGCAGCGGAACTCGGGAACGAAGTGCCTAAGTCGCCGCTACTTTTTCTAAAAGCACCTTCGTCGATAATCGGTAACGGCGACGCGATCGTCCTTCCGGAACAGTCGGGTCAGGTCGAACACGAAGGCGAGCTTGCCGTTGTCATTGTAAACCGTGCAAAAGACATTGCCGACGAGGAAGATCCGTTAAAGTACGTTCTTGGCTACACATGCTTAAATGATGTTACCGCTAGAGATATCCAACGAGCGGATGTTCAATTCACAAGAGGAAAATCGTTCGACACATTTTGCCCCGTTGGTCCGGTTATTGAAACCGATCTCAACGTTTCGGACGTTCGGGTAACGTGTTCGGTCAATGGTGAGGTTCGGCAGGACGGCAGAACTTCGCAGATGGTCTTTTCCATACCTTTCCTCGTCAGGTTCATATCGCGGCAAATGACTCTTATGCCGGGCGATGTGATCGCTACGGGAACCCCGTCCGGCGTTTCAAAGATGAATCCCGGCGATGTCTGCGAGGTGACGATAGAGGGGATCGGGACGTTGTCGAATCCGATCACAGCGTAACCGACAAGTCTTACCAGCGGCCGTTTTGTCCGGCGAACATTGTGGATTAGAATAGTGGTTACCGAACGTGCAGGGTTCAATACAATATGAAATTCTTTATAGATACAGCAAATTTAGAAGAGATCCGCGAAGCAAATGAGATCGGCATGATCGACGGCGTGACGACGAATCCGTCGCTCGTTGCGAAAGAGGGCGACGTTGATTTTAAGGAACACATCGCAAAGATCTGCGAAATGGTCGATGGCGATGTGTCGGCTGAGGTAACGGCAATAGACGTCGATGGAATGCTCAAGGAAGGCCGCGAGCTTGCCCAGATCGCCAAGAACGTCGTCGTAAAATGTCCGCTTACGATCGACGGCCTGAAAGCAACTCGGATCTTTGCCTCGGAGGGAACAAAGGTCAACGTAACGCTATGTTTTTCGGCCGCTCAGGCGATACTTGCCGCAAAGGCAGGTGCAACATATATTTCGCCGTTCATCGGCCGGCTCGACGATATCTCTACTAATGGAATGCAGTTGATCGCTGACATTGTCCAGATATATGACAACTACGATTTTGACACGCAGGTGCTTGCCGCTTCGATCCGCCACCCGATGCACATCGTCGATTGTGCACTGGCGAGAGCCGACGTTGCCACGATCCCATTTAAAGTCATTAAGCAGCTCGTCCATCATCCTCTTACGGACAAAGGACTAGAATCATTCCTAGATGATTGGAAGAAAAGCGGACGTTAAGCAGGTCAGTTTTTAAGCGTTAGAGATGCCCGGTACACTTTAAGCACCGGGCATTTTTGCGCTATTCCCCAAGCAGATCATGGAGCACGCCTTGATGGGTGGCCGCGTCAAGGTCTTGCTGGAGAGCGGCTTGATACTTTGCTCGAAACGTTTCGTCTTCGTCTTTCATTTCGATAAGCTCCCGCAGCTTTACCAGGTGTACCTCGACGGCCTCCTCCGCGTAACCATCCTTTTGTGCAAACATTTCGTCGATATCAACGATCAGCGTTGAAAACTTTCGAAGCCATGCGAAATCAGGGTCGTCCAATAGGATCCCCAGGAACTCCGTCGGACTCTTCGGGCCGTTGATTCCCTCATAGATCGCCCTTTCATGATCGAGCAATGTTTTGTGAAGTTTCAGCAAGACGTTTCTTGCATGCTTAAGCTGTTCCGATCGCTGCATAATTAAATTCTACACCAGTTTATTAATTTCAAGTACCGTGCTAATCTTAGCTAGTTAGCACGCTAACTATATTTACTTAGCCGGCTAACCAACATATAATTGCTTGCTAATTGTTTGCATTAAGCATTAAGTTTGTTAGCAAAATGAAATTTAACGAGACGGTCGCCTACCTTCTTTCTCGGGTAGCGACCGCACACAAGAATCACCTCGAACGCCGGCTCGGCGACATTGGCATTCATGGAGGCCAGCTGTCGATCCTATTCGAACTCTGGAAACAAGATGACCGGCGGCAGGTAGACCTGGCGAAGGAACTCGGCCTTGCGGCCCCGACCGTGAACAAGATCATCAACGGCATAGAAGATATGAACTTGGTCCGTCGCGAGCGAGTTGTCGACGACGCTCGGTCAACACGCATTTTTTTGACCGAGAGAGGCCGAAGCCTTAGACATGAGGTCGAGGCCCAGTGGCTAGAGATCGAGGAAGAAATTCTTGTTGAACTGACCGAGACGGAGCGGCTCGTTTTATTTGACCTTCTGACCAAACTGAAGCATTTCTATTACGGCACCGAACCCGACTAGTTCAGCCGGTTGTCGTAAAGCCATAAATCGACA
>JBBQTV010000231.1:0-5670 GCA_038212935.1 Pyrinomonadales bacterium
GACACTTCGGGCACTTTTTAACGACAAGGAGTTCTTCGCACCCGAGAATTATCGGGCGAAGATCAAGACCCCGTTCGAGCTTGCAGTAAGTTCCATCAGGGCCCTAGGTGCTGAAACGAATTCGAGCCCGGCGTTCGTAGCAATGCTCAATAAACTCGGCGAAGTGCCTTACGGCTATCAGGCCCCGACGGGTTATCCCGACACCGCCGAAGACTGGGTCAATACGGGTGCCTTGCTGGAGCGTCTGAACTTTGCTGTTGCGGTAGCCAGCAACCGCATCCCGGGAACCCGGGCCGATCTTAAACGATTTGGGGCAGCGGACCGAAGTATGGTTCTGGAGAAAGCCGTCGATTCTATTCTAGCGGGCGAGATCTCCGACCAGACGATGGCAACTCTTCGTAAGCAAATGCAGCAGCCCTTGCCGGAAGTTTCTACCTCGAATGAGTTGGACTACGAAACTGAGGTTCCAAATATGCGCGGCCCGGGGCAGATGGGCGGCATGAATCGGCGAGCCCGTCTACTAAATCCGAGCGGAGACCCTGAGGTTTTCAAAGTCGTTAGCTTGGTCCTCGGTACGCCCGAGTTTCAGCGTCAGTAAGATTGCAACGGGTCCTCCAGGGCTTTTGTAAACCGTGGTTCCAACTCTATCGAGGAAACCGAAGATAGAAGCACGCCGAATCTCCCCGGCTTTCGGCATTGAGTCGCTGGGCTTCATCATCCCATTTCGCGAGTTGAGCTTGTGTGAATATCGAGGATGGCGAAATTCCGCCGCCGTCTGGAACAAGCGGCATGTCCCGAACGTATTGCTCGCTTCCCCAAAACTGAAACCCTGTGGAATCGTAAATGACGGCCTCGACCTCAAATCCCGCTTCTTTTGCGAGCATCCGCATTGCACGTTCACTATACAAATAAAGATGCCGCGGCGGATCAAGTTGCACCCAATTCACACCGTACTTTTCCCAAGCGAGATTTACGACCGGGAGCCTGATAAGACAAGTGCCATTCGGAGCTAGAAGCCGCTTTATTTCCGATAAACTGTTTTGCGGATCGGCAAGATGCTCGAAGGAATGGTGGAGCATTATCAGGTCGAATGCCGGATCAAGCTCGGCAAGCGATCGCTTCAGTACTCGGACGCCCTCCGGATGCACGATGTCTTCGGAAATAAATGCATCCGCTCCCAGAAGATCATTAAATCCCAGGTGATGCAGCGACCGCAGCAGCTGTCCCGAACCACAACCGAAGTCGAGTATCTTCGAATCGAAATCGATACCCGACGGATGATCGCGAAGTGAGGCCGCATAGTGGAATGCGATGCCCGGCTTTAGCTTAAATATAAACTTGCCGACCAAGCCCTTGCCGTGCATCAGGTACCGCCCGACAAATCTCGCCGCAAGACTATGCAAGGCGGTCTTCGCAAGCGGCGTTTCAGCATCAAACGAAAGATAATTGGAGGGATAGTAACGGGCGAGATCAGGAATTTCTACGATCTGGAGAGTTCCGCAGCCGGAGCATTCTAGGTAATCAAATTCATCTCGCGTTCCAAACATCATCTCGCGAGCGCGGTGAACGATGTTCGCTGAGTCGTTCCCACAAATACGGCACGTCAGATCCATCTAAACCTGGCGGCCAATCGCGAAGACCTTGATCAATGCCAACCCGGCAACGAACCCACCGATGTGGGCGGCATAAGCCACGCCGCCGGTGCCCGGGTCTGACATATAACCGAGTATTAGCTGATAGCCGATCCAAATGCCGACGGCGACGATCGCTGGTACCGTAGTAAGGAAATTGAAAATGAGTGCACGTACCTTGCGTTGCGGAAAGAGCAAAACGTAGCCGCCCATCACACCCGAAATCGCTCCTGAGGCTCCAAGCATCGGAATGATCGAATCCGTATCCATCATTACTTGGGCAAGCGCGGCGGCGATCCCGCAGACAACGTAGAAGGCCGCAAACCGGATGTGGCCGAGCAAATTCTCAAGGTTGTCGCCGAATATCCAAAGGAAGAGCATATTGCCGCCGATGTGGGCAATGCTGCCGTGCATGAACATTGAGCTCAAGAAATTGAAATACACAGGCAGCGAACTCTCATAATGCTGGACCTGGCCAGTGTTTCCGAGCGAGTCGCGGACGACTTGAACGCCGCTGATGTCCACGCCGGTCGTGATTTCCTGCGGCACAAGCGAATACGCGTACGAGAACGCATCGTTTGAACCGAGGCCTTGCAGAAGAACGAAGACAAGGATGTTCAGGCCAAGAAATAGATAGTTAACAAAAGGAACTATCTTTACGTCATGATCGTCGTCACTTATTGGGAACATAGCTCAGCATTCTCGCGGAAAAGGTATTGTGCCGTATTCTACGCGAAATCCTAGGCTACTCCAACATCTTTCGGTGTCTTGAGCAGTTCGTACCCTTCGCTCCGTGCGACGAATGTTGCCGCCGTAAGGTCACCGACAACGTTCAATGTGGTTCGGCACATATCCAAAATGCGGTCGACGCCGAGTATTATAGCGATAAGAGCCGGGTCGATCCCGATCATGAACAGGATGCCGATGATGAAAGGTATGGAACCCGACGGCACGCCGGCTGTTCCAATGCCGCCGAGTATCGCCAGATAAACGACCATCAACTGAAGCGACATTGTCAGCTCGACGCCCGCAAGCTGTGCGAGAAACAAAACCGTGACGCCTTCGTACAACGCGGTCCCATTTTGATTCGCCGTTGCGCCCACCGTAAGCACAAAGCTATTGATCTCTTTCGGTACCCCAAGGTTTTCATGCGACACCCGAAGTGCCGTGGGCAACGTTGCATTCGACGACGAGGTCGAGAACGCGGTCAGGATAACGGTCTGGACCCGACGGAAAAATTCGATCGGATTGATCTTCGAAAGGAAATAAAGTGACAGCGAATAAACGCCGAAGAAATGTATCGATAACCCAAGAAGCACAGTCACGACAAACCAGCCCAGCGACAGCAACAGGTCTGTCCCGAACTGCGAGATATTGTTGAATAGCAAACACGCAACCGCATACGGAGCAAATTTCATTACTATGTCAATGATCTTTGCCGTTATCGCGAATAGCGATTCCATGACCCCGACGAACGGTGCCGAGACGGGCGCCGGTAATAATGTGACCGCTATGCCGATGATGAGAGCAAAGAACATTATGTGGAGCATGTTCGGGCTTGCTCCGGAGATGGAGTTGAAGACGTTGCTCGGCACTATCGTTTTTACGGCCTGCATCAGAGCGGTGTCTGCTTTCGAGGCTTCAGCGGCTTTGCGCTGTGCTTCTGTCGCTGCCGAAGCCCCGCTGCTAAATTCAGCTTTTAGCTCCGCGGCCGTTTCGGGACTGATCCTCTCTCCGGGCCTGATCGTGTTCGCCAGCGTCAGGCCGATGACGACCGAGATCGCAGAAATGATGAGAGTATAGGCGAACGATTTGAACCCGATCCGCCCAAGCTTTCGGATGTCTCCGATCCCCGCCACGCCAACAATGAGCGACGAGAAAACCAGCGGCACCACGATCATCAAAAGCAGGTTAAGAAATAGCTGCCCGATCGGCCGTGTGAAATTTTCGACCGCCCAAACGACCCATTCGTTGTTGCCGCCGAGTGTCCAATTCACCGCCAGCCCGCCGAATACTCCCACCGCCAGCCCGATGAATATCTTGTTGTGCAAAGGCATCCCCGATGGTTTATCAGGAGTGTCGTCGTCGAGGTCGGTCGTCAGTTCGCGTTCGTATTCGTGGCCATTGTTAGGTTCGTCTTTTGGTTCACTCATCGTGCTATTTCCCTCACTGGCTTGAATTGAGAAATACCGCCTCGCGGCTTTTGTGTTGAAACAAAATGGAAACGGTAGTGTGCGATTATCAGGAAATGCAGGCAATTCAGCAAGCTAAAAATGGCCCAAATCATTCAATTCGAAATTAAATTTTCTTAGTCAAAAGCTCGTCACATAAACCGTTGGATATCAATGACTTACAAACGCTTCGATTTTGGCCGGCGGGCTAGCAGGTATACCGAGAACCAGGACGGAAAATGAACCGTCGAGGATCCCGCTCGACCCCGAAGCTTGGCCGAACTCGGCGAAGACCAAAAACCCATCGTTTGATTTACGATTCAAAAAAGGCGAAACTTTCGAACATGAAAAATCTGGCACTGCATTGGCGAATTCTGCTCGGGATGGTTGCGGGTGTTGTTTTTGCGACCGCTTTGACTCAGTTTGAGTGGGGTAAGGATTTCATCGTTGATTGGATCAAACCGTTCGGAACGATCTTCATCAATGCCCTCAAGCTGATCGCCATACCGCTCATTCTCGCGTCCCTGATCAGCGGCATCGCTGACCTGAACAATATAACGCAGCTCTCCAAGATGGGTTTTCGTACCCTAGCGGTCTATCTTTGCACGACCGTCATTGCAGTAAGCCTCGGGCTGGCGATCGTAAATATCGTGCAGCCGGGAACCGCCGAGACCGAAGAGACCAGAACCCAATTGATCGCCGGATATGAAACCGAAGCCGGTTCGCGAATCAAGTCAGCCGAACAGCAAAAAAAATCGGGCCCGCTGAAAGCACTCGAGGATCTCGTACCCGAGAATATTGTCGCCGCCGCCAGTTCTAACGGCAACATGCTTCAGGTGATCGTCTTTGCTATCTTTTTCGGGATCGGTCTGATCTTGATCCCGCCGGATAAGGCGGCACCGGTCAAGGGATTCATCGTCGGACTAAATGAGGTCGTTCTGAAAATGATCGACCTGATAATGCTCGCGGCTCCGTTTGGGGTGTTTGCTTTGCTCGCCGCGATCATCGCCGAAGCGCCCGGGACCGATCTGTTTATCGCCTTGTTGTGGTATGCATTTTCAGTGTTGCTGGGCCTGACGATCCTGTATTTTTTCTACGTACTTCTCGTCTGGGTCTTCACGAAGCGAACGCCGAGATTTTTCCTGAGCGGCATCGCTCCCGCTCAATTGCTTGCATTTTCTACAAGCTCGAGCGCCGCAACTTTGCCCGTGACGATGGAGCGCGTTACAGAGCATCTCGGCGTTGACGATGACGTCGCCAGCTTTGTTCTGCCGATCGGCGCAACGGTCAACATGGACGGAACGAGCCTTTATCAGGCGGTCGCCGCCGTGTTCATCGCGCAGGCGTTTGGTATGGATCTCAGCCTCGGTGTCCAGCTTGGGATCATTCTGACGGCGACTCTCGCTTCTATCGGTTCTGCCGCAGTTCCGGGTGCTGGAATGGTGATGCTCGTGATCGTTCTCGCCCAAGCAGGAATTCCGGAAGTCGGCCTCGCACTCATTTTTGCAATCGATCGGCCGCTCGACATGTGCCGAACCACCATTAACGTTACCGGCGACGCGACCGTTTCGATGATCATCGCCAAATCGCTCGGCAAGTTGGGCGACCCGATCGAGAAAAAATGGGACGAGCGGATCGAGGAAGTCGTCTGATCATAAAGATCAAATAGCAGTTTCACGATATCCATCGCAGAATGTTTGAGTCAATCCATTTCCAGTCGACGGGCCGCAAGACTACACCTGCCTCAGATCTCGCGGTGATCGAGAGACTTAAGTCGATCGTCGGCGACGACCACGTTGTCGTCGATCCCGAACGAGTTGAGCCTTACGGTGCAGACGCGGTCAAAGAGAAATTCCCGCCCGAGGCCG
>JBBQTV010000232.1:0-5536 GCA_038212935.1 Pyrinomonadales bacterium
CGTGCCCGCAAACAGGCAGCTGGAATGGCATTCACCGGAGCAATGGCAACAGCCGACGCCGCCGGAGCAGAAGCCGCCAGACACACGCCGTACGTTCGGGACACTCCGAAAATGAAACCCAACGAGGCATGCTACTGCGGCTCAGGCAAGAAATTCAAAAAATGCCACGGCGCCGGAGCTTAGGGATCAGCGTAATTCAATTGAAAAATAATGAGGGCGTGGCAATTAAATGGCCACGCCCTTTTTATATGATTCAGTAACTTTACTTCCCTACTTCAGCTTCATCAGACTGCCGGCTGCGCTGATGCGTGGATTGCCGGCCGTCTTTTCTGATGCCTCCATCGCTCGCAGCATATTTTCGCCGAGAACCATTCGGATCTCTTTTTCGGTGTAGCCGCGGCGAAGCATTTCGTAGGTGACAAGTGCCAGATCTTCCATCCCCTTCATCGGAGGGTTAAGGAACGGTACGCCGTCATAATCCGAACCTAGCCCGGCATGCTCGATCCCCGCGACCTTCTTGATGTGGTCAATGTGATCGACAATACGCTTATAGTCAGCGATATAGATCGGGTTAGCGTCGTAAAGCTCACGACGGGCAGCATAGTATGCGTTATCGTCGGTTTTGAACTTTTCCCTTAACGCTGCGACCTGGTCTTTAAGATTTTCCCCTCTATCGGCTGCTTCTTTAGCCGTTCGCTCGTCGAGAAATGTCGGATAGAAGACAACCATTATTACACCGCCATTTTGCGGAAGGCGTTTTAGCACGTCGTCCGGAACGTTTCGCGTATGGTTCGCGACACCCCGAGCTCCCGAGTGCGAAGCGATAAGCGGGGCCTTTGTAATGTCGAGCACGTCATGCATCACCTTGTCAGAAACGTGCGATATATCTACAAGGATGCCGAGGCGGTTCATCTCGCGGACCACTTCTTTACCAAAATCGGTCAACCCATTGTGCTTTTTCTCATCGCCATGCGAGTCGGCCCAGTCATGCGTTACGTTGTGCGTCAGCGTCATATAACGAATGCCGAGGCGGTAGAAATTGCGTAGCGCGTGCAAAGAATTCTCGATCGCATATCCGCCCTCGATCCCCATCAGCAAGCAGATCTTGTTTTGCTTTTTCGCGGCCCGTATCTGAGCAGCCGTCGTACACATCACAAGGTCGTCGTGCCTTTCGGCTTCGCGATACGTCGCATCGATCATGTCCATTGCCCGCCGCATCATTCCGCCGCCGCGGCCTGATACATAGATCGACATGAATTGACCCGTCATGCCGCTGCGTTTCATACGGTTTAGGTCGGTGTGAAACGGCGTGTCGCCGGAATGAAATCGACCGGTCGAATCTTCCGCAAGGTTGAAATCCATATCGACCATCGGCGAGGTTATGTCATTATGCCCGTCGATGATTGTCGCTTTTTTGTGGATCTCAAGCGCTTTCGCCCAGACCTTCGGGTCCGCATCGGGCGGCATCGTCTGGGCAACGGAAACAAGGGTGAAAAGAACGGTGAATAGGAAAGCTGCGGTGATCTTCATAGTTTTTGTTGAGGAGCAGGAATTTGATGTTAATTATACAGCCAATTGCCGCCGATCGCCATTCAACTTGTGTGGAACGCCGTTTGCGTGAGCTAACCCTGCCCCACCGAGGCTGACACCAAACTTCTCTGACCGAGACATTTTACTTTGATTTCAGCACTCGTAACCCCTCACCTCCTGCAAAGTTCACAGTTTACGTCACAATAAAGGTGTCGTTTATTGTCACTCAGGTCGTCCGTTTGTTATGAAATCACGTCCAACAGCTTCGTCCTCACAAATGAAAGCGGGGAAGACCGATTCTACTGCGCAACTAAATAGCGCCGCGAGAACCGAAAAGCCAAAACGAAAACGAACCAATTACCGTAGCTTTATAGAAAACCTGCCGGTGCTTTTCTACGTTGTTGATTCCGCTCCGCCCTACTCTCCTCTATACGTCAGCCCGGCATTTCGAAGGTTCGGCTATCCAATGTCGGATTGGCTCAACGATCCCGACATTTGGCTGAGAGTTATCCATCCCGACGATCGGGAATGGGTTATTCAGCAAACCGCCGAGTCTGACATTACCGGCGGCGAGGTTGATTACGAATATCGAATAATCGATGAAAAAGGAGACCTTCACTGGGTCCGCGACCGCGGATGCCTGATCTTGGATAACGACGGCAAAGTGGTCTGCCGCGAAGGCGTGATGCTCGACATCACAGCCCGTAAACAGACCGAAGAGGCTCTTCGTCAAAGCGAAGAAAGATACCGCAAGCTCTTTGAGAATGCGAACGACATTATTTATGTTCACGATCTTCACGGAAACTATCAGTCAATGAATCAGGCGGCCGAGCGGGTCTTTGGCTATACGCGCGAAGAGGCACTCAAGCTGAACATGTCGCAGATAGCTGCCCCGGAACATCTAGAGATCGCAAGTAAAAAGCTTAGAGAAAAGATTGAGGGTGATTCGAAACAAACGGCGTATGAGCTCGATTGCATCCGAAAGGATGGTTCGCGGATAACACTTGAGGTCAACAGCACCGTGATCACTAAGGACGGTAAGCCGATCGCCGTACAAGGAATTGCCCGCGACATAACCGAACGAAAACTCGCCGAAGAAGACCTCAAGGAAAGCGAGAACAGATATCGTGATCTGTTTGAGAATGCAAATGATCTCATCTACACGCATGACCTTCGCGGCAACTTCACTTCACTCAACCGGGCGGGCGAGCGCATAACCGGGTACACCCGCGAAGAAGCTTTGACGATGAACCTATCTCAGGTCGTCGCCCCCGAATCGCTTGAGAATGCCCGCGAGATGACCGTGAAAAAGCTCGCGGAAGATTCATCAACAACCTACGAGATCGACGTCATTGCGAAAGACGGCAGACGCGTATCGCTCGAGCTAAGCACGCGTTTGATACAGAAGAAGGGATTGCCCATTGGGGTGCAGGGGGTCGGACGTGACGTCACAGAACGGCGGCGGGCCGAAGAGGCGCTGAGGGAGAGCGAAGAACTCTACCGCAATCTGGGCGAAGGGATCAGCCACCAGGTCTGGACCGCCGATCCGCTCGGCCAGTTCGATTATGTAAACAATCGCATGGTCGAATACTTTCAGAAGAGTGGCGAAGAGATCCTTGGTTCGGGTTGGCAAAGTGTCGTCCACCCTGACGATCTGCTAGCTTGCGTGCGCCGCTGGCAGCATTCACTGCTGACGGGTGAATTCTACGAAGTAGAGTTCCGGCTCCGCCGACATGATGGCCAATATCGATGGCACAAAGCTCGTGCAAATGCTGGTTACGATTCAAACGGCAAGATCACAAAATGGTTCGGCACCAACACCGATATCGACAGCCAAAAGCAGACCGAAGAAAAACTAAATTTTTATGCGCGGCACGACACGCTTACCAGCCTTCCGAACCGTGCCGAGTTCATGAAACACTTACGGGCTGCGATAGATCGAGGGCGATTGAACGAGTCGGCACGCTTCGCTGTGTTGTTTCTCGATCTGGACCGGTTCAAAGTGATCAACGACAGCCTCGGGCATATTGTCGGGGACAAACTTCTTAAGGCGATCGCTGAGCGTCTTTTCGCTCAGGTCCGGCCCGGCGACGTGGTTGCCCGGCTCGGAGGCGACGAATTTACGATCTTGCTAAACCGTACCGGCGAGCAGCATGATGTGATAAACGTAGCGGAGCGAGTCCAGCGGGAACTTGCTAAGCCCTTTCAGATCGACGGTTATGAGGTCTTTACTTCCGCCAGTATAGGAATAATCGTCTCCGACGAGATCTTACGTGAGCCCGAGGATTTTCTCCGCGATGCGGACTCTGCGATGTACCGGGCCAAAGAATCCGGCAAAGCAAGATATGAGGTCTTCGACAGCGACATGCACGTTCGAAATATGAATCAGCTTCGAATCGAGACCGATCTTCGTCATGCTGTCGAGCGTCGGGAGTTTGAGGTGTTGTACCAACCGATTGTCGACCTTTTTGACGGATCTATCTGCGAATTCGAAGCTCTCATCCGCTGGCGGCATCCGGAGCACGGGCTTATCCTCCCCGACGAGTTTGTAAACGCAGCCGAGGAAACCGGCCTCATCGTTCCGATCGGAACTTGGATCTTGGGCGAAGCTTGCCGCCAGGTCGCTGAATGGCAAGATCTCAGCAGCCGCATGCTGTCTATAAGTGTAAACCTCTCTGCAAAACAATTGATGCATCCTTCGCTGATGGAGCATGTCAGGGACTTGCTCGGCGAAACGGGCCTGGAGCCAGGCCAGCTTAAACTTGAGGTAACAGAAAGCACCGTGATGGAACACAGCGAGAGATCCCTGAAGGTCCTCGAGGAACTTAGCACGCTCGGAATTTCGATGTCCACAGATGACTTCGGAACCGGGTATTCCAGTCTGAGCTACCTTCAAAGATTTCCGTTTGACCGGCTAAAGATCGATCGCTCATTCATCGACAAGATGAATAAGGACGAAAAGAGCGCGGCCATCGTAAAAACGATCCTAATGCTCGGTGAAAATCTGGGAATTGATGTGGTCGCCGAAGGCATTGAGACGGAAGAGCAATTAGAAAGACTCAGGATGCTTGGCTGCAGGCTTGGCCAGGGATATCTTTTCGCAAGGCCCGTCGAGGCAGCTGAGGCATGCGACCTCATCGGCAAAAAACCCAGCCAGATGTTCAGTTTCGCAGAGCGAGACATCGCCCTTAATGGCCCATTCTTCGAAGTAATAGAAGTTCAATAAAACAAAGCCCGCCCGCGGATCAGCGGACGGGCGTTGTTGCTACTTTTCACCTGTCGTTTAGTCCGTTGCCTTTCGTGGTTTCGCGTTCTTAACATGACGGTCGAACCAGTTGATCTGCTCGAACAAAGTGTGCTCTATGGATTCGCGTGCAGCGTACCCATGCGATTCGAGCGGGAGCATCACCAGCCGTGCAGTTCCTCCGTTCCCACGGATCGCGGCAAACAGGCGTTCGGACTGTATCGGATAGGTTCCCTGATTGTTGTCCGCTTCTCCGTGGATCAACAAGATCGGCTCGTTGATCTTGTTCGCATAAAAGAAAGGCGATACGCGGCTGTACAGGTCCGGTGCTTCCCAGAACGTCCGGCGTTCCGATTGGAAGCCGAATGGTGTCAATGTGCGGTTGTAGGCTCCGCTTCGGGCGATACCTGCACGAAACAGGTCGGAATGTGCCAGGAGATTCGCCGTCATGAATGCTCCATAGCTATGTCCGCCGACGCCCACGCGTTCCGGGTCGACGACTCCCATCTCAGCACCTTTTTCGATCGCAGCCCGCGCCGAATCCACGATCTGCTTCACGAATGTATCATTGACGGTAACCGGATCGCCGACGATAGGCATCGTCGTATCATCAAGGACTGCATATCCCTGTAAAAGGAAGAATAGGTGCGACGAACCACCGATCTGCGTAAATCTATTAGTGGAACCGGATACCTGGCCTGCAACGCCTGAGTCGGTAAATTCCAGCGGATATGCCCAGATCACCGTAGGAAGCCTTTCGCC
>JBBQTV010000233.1:0-5481 GCA_038212935.1 Pyrinomonadales bacterium
CGATCGTCGCCGCAAAGGTGGTGTCAAACTCCACATTCTCGTGCTGCAGATGATGATAGTCAACGAATGAAAGCAGCGGGCGAAGTTCTAAACGAACATCGGCTCGTTCGCTTCCCTTCTGCTGCCATCGGCAAACGGTCGTGTTGCTTCCGCTCGCCATAAAAATGCGTTTTTCGACCGAGACGCCGCCGGCCGAATATGTCCACGTTGGGAACGGATCGAGGCGAAAACCGGTCAATAAGCGATAGCCCGACGGATCGACCTTGCCCGGATATTGGTCGGACGACAGGTCAAACCTTTCATCGCCAACTATAAGCGTTTCCACGAATTTTGAAAGCATCGTGATGCGGCCGAGCGGCGGTTTGGTCGCGGCGGTGAGCAGGCCGTGGTAGCGGCGCGTGTTCGCACCCGAGACCGTGCCCGAAGCAAAACCACCTATGCCGTTCGTTTCAAGCCATTCGCGGCTGGTAGCTTGATCGAAATTTGTGCAGACCTCAGGACCGAATTGGATCATTTTATGAATTGCTTGACGCTTAACGCGTTCTGACTCGCGAACTTAGGATCGGGCGTCGGCCGCGACCTCCTTATAAAGATCTTCCGTCTCGTCCAGCATACGCGGAAGTGAATATTTCTCGGCTGCCAGAAGGCGTGCTTTCGCTCCAAGTTCGAGCCGCTCGGCCTCGCGGGCAAGTAGCTCTACACAAGCCCGGGCAAGCTTGACGGGATCATTGATCGGAACTCGCTGACGCGGATCCGTGAGCAGTTGTATGGCCCCATCGGTCTCGGTCGAAATGATCGCCGTGCCGTTCGCCATCGCCTCAAGGATCCCAAGGCCGAAACTCTCACTATGTGACGGCAAAACGAAGAGGTCAATCGCCGAATAGAAAGATCTTGTGTCCTCGAGCCAATCGAGCCAGAGGAACCGATCCGTTAAGCCGAAGACCGAGACCAGCCGTCTCAGTTCACGGCGAAACCTTTTATCAAGCGTTTTGTCCAAACCCACAACGACAAAGTGGGCGTTCGGTACTTCTTTGACTATCTCCGAGGCCGCAAGGATAAGATCCCTTTGACCCTTTAGTTCGCGGAGTTCGCCGATAGTTCCGACCAGAAGAGCATCCGCCGGGATCGAATGCAGTGCGCGAAACTCCCGCCCGGTCTTCGCCACGTCCTCTGATTCCCGATCGCCGATCTCGATGCCATTGCAGATAACCCGTATCTTTCCCCGCGGAAAGGTCGCTGCGAGCCTTTCGCCGACCGGTTCGGATACGCCGATGACACCGGCAACATTTTTTAACGCAAACCGATTGAACGGTTTGAGCGGAAGCATTACATGCCGCGTGATCACAAGCCGCGACGATTTTGCGGCCATACAGGCAATGCTGGCCGGAATATAATCGCGGGCAACATGCGCGTGAACTATTTCGATCTCGTTTTCCTTAATGAAATCGGCCATCCGCTTGGCGCTAAAGATGCCGAAGGAATTGCGGATCGAGACCTGCAGGATGTTTTCGGACGGTAAACAGCTCAGCCGGTCTTGCCAGACGCTCGTTGGCCGAAGCGCCGCAAACACGTCATGCCCGCGTTCCTGCAGGCCGCGGCAGAGGTCGACAACGTGCCGCTCGCCGCCGCCATACGTTCTCGCCGATGAGATCTGCAGAATGCGCATCGCAAGATTCAATCTTAGAGGTTCGCCCGCAAATTGCAAAAAATTGGGAAGAGCCTGTGCTCGGCCGCCTCAAACGTGCGATCGATTGGAACGAATCCATCAGCTTCGGCCGGTCGAACTCCATTACGTTGAATAAATTGAAAAAAAGATCATTTTTTTCACCTCGGATGTTTTCCGTCGAACGGTGTTCGCATGTTGTGCATCGTACGGTTTTGTGAAAAGATACGCAATCGCGAAAAGCGGTGAGAGAGCCTTTGTTGTAAAGGACTTAGGCGGTCTAACAAAGTCATATTGATCCCAGCGAGGGTTAAACTGCGAGAAACTTGACTTTTTTGTAAAAATGGCTTAACTTTACGCGGCATTAATGGTTAAACCAGTTGTTGATCGAGGAAATGCCGGTTAAATACGAATAAGGGGGTCATTCATATATGGCACAGATAGATTACGCTTCATCACAGGCTCGCTCGCCATTACATCACAGGATCTTGGCGAATATGCCTGTTCGAGCATCATGGACAGACGAAGTAAGCGGCGAAACGATCGTCGTGAACGGCACGACCGAAAACGTTGGTGAATCCAGCGCTTTGGTCAATTTGGAGACACTTCCGCCGGTTGGCTGCGAAGTACGGCTGAGGGTTCTCGAAGAGGACAAGGTCATTGTCGACGTTTCGACCAGAGTCATCAGGGTCGAACGCGACCCCAGTAAACCGCTGGCGGCATTGTCGGTAATGGACAACGTGAAAAAGTGGAAGAATAACGCGTTGGACGCAGCTCAGCGATGGGTTACGCGTCATTGGCAGTTGAATTACGAGGAAGAGTGGGTCAACTAAGCTTTCTCTAGGGTCAGATCTGAATGGACGGAGAGACTGGCAGACGGTTTCTCCGTCCTTTTCTTCGGCTAACCCACGGCCGGTGACTTAACCGCATCTTAGCCAACTAATCACTGGGTCTCGGCATCACTGATGGTAATGAATAAGTTCCTTCTCCTCATTATAACGTTCGCCCTTTCGGTCGGCGCTTTCGCTCAAGAGAAAGCCTTGACGCAGCAGGAATACGTGCGGCTACTTTATCGGCTGGACAAGAATATTGCCGAAAAGGCTCAGCTCACCGAAACCGTTCGTCAACGCGGCATTGATTTCGTTCTAACTGACGGGCTGAGATCGCTGACCAGAACCAAATCGCGGAACGACATGGAACTTCGCAGTGCTCTAGAGGAAGCAGACAGGCGGCGAAAGGACCCGACCGCCGCGCAGCCTCCATCACCGGCAGAAGCGGCAGAGATACTTGAAAAGGCTAGAGAAAATACTCTGGCAGCAGTCGATGAGATGCCTGATTTCGTCGTCAAACAGCTTATCCAGCGGGCGGCTGCTTACGCAGGAACCGGAACTTTTCGCAATTTGGACAGGCTCGTGGTCGCGGTGAGTTACCGGGCAAGCGGCGAGGAGGAATATCGGGTACTTTCTGTAAACGGTGCTCCGAAGCCCGCCCCCGAGGCAAAAGGTTCGTATGAAGAAGTAGGCGGAACGAGTTCGACCGGCGAATTCGTTACGATGCTCGCTACGATTTTCAAGCCAGAGAACAATACCCGCTTTACCGCCATCGATACTGATACGATACGGGAACGGCGCGCAGTTATGTATGATTTCGAGATCGGTCGCGATATGGCGAAGCAACGTATTACGGCGACAGGTGCCAATTCGCAAACGACGATCACCGGAATCAAAGGCCGTGTATGGATCGACCGCGACATATTCCGCGTGCTTCGCATTGAGAGTGCGGCGACCGAGATCCCGGCTGATTTCCCCATAACATCGGCAAAGCGCGTGATCGATTACGATTGGGCGACGATCAGCGAGGAACGATATCTCTTGCCAATGCTTTCCGACGTTCGCCTTACGCACCGCGGAGGCCGCGACCTGTTCGAATCTCGCAACGTCATTCGCTTTCGCGATTATCAGAAGTTCGGTACCGATGTCATAATTAGGGAAGAAGATGACGAGGTACTCGTTGATCAACCTTAGCGACCATTACCATTGACCGTAACCTTAAGACGAGGACGCCTTGGTAGAACTCACAAAGCTCGACAACACGATAAAACTCGATATTCGCTATGCCACCGAAGACAACTTCGTGGGTCAACAGGTGTATCCGGAGGCGCGTGCGTTTTTGCAAACACCTGCGGCGGAGGCTGTCGTTCGTGTCCATCGGGCATTGGCAAATGACGGTCTGGGTTTGGTGATCTTTGATGGCTATCGGCCGTGGACGATCACTAAATTGTTTTGGGAAGTAACGCCGGAAGACAAACGCAAGTTCGTCGCGAATCCGGAACGCGGTTCCAAGCACAACCGAGGCTGTGCCGTTGATCTTAGTATTTATGAACTGAAAACGGGCGAGCTTATTCGGATGCCATCTGGATTCGATGAATTCACCGAACGAGCCTCTCCCGATTACGAAGGAGGGTCCTCGGAAGAGACCGCTAACCGCGACATGCTTCGGCGACTAATGGAGGCTGAGGGCTTCACGGTCAACCCAAACGAATGGTGGCACTTCGATTATGAGGATTGGGAAAGCTACGCCATCCTCGACGTCTCGTTTGCCGAAGCGGAGCAGATGAACTGAAACAGACAATGTTGAGATAGCTTAAATTACGATACGCAAAAACCTCAGCGATCGCTGCGTGACAATATTCATAGCGCAGAGGACGCTGAGGTTTTCGCATAGAAAATGACCTGCGATCTAGTCGGCCGCTGGTTTAGCGGGTGCAGGAATTGCGGCTTCGATCTGAAGCCATACCTTGATGTCATTACCGATCGACGGAATGCCGTTCGGCATATTGGTGCCATAGTTTACGCCAAAGTCGCGGCGGTTGATCGTTGTTTCGCCGATTATGCCCATTAGAGCACCGCGGCGTTCGGTTGCCGGTAGAAATCCGGTAATGTTGAACGGGATAACGACCGACTTCGTTACGCCTTTCATCGTCAGGTCGCCGGTCACCGAGAGGCTGTCGCCGTTCTTTTCGACCTTCGTGCTTTTAAAGGTCATCTCAGGAAACTTTTCTACTTCAAAAAAATCTGCTCGGCGTAGGTGGTCGTCCCTGCCTTTCACGCCAGTGTCGACGCTGGTCATCTGCGCGGTAAATGTAACCGAGGATTTCGAAACATCTTTCGGGTCATAATTGACGCTGCCGGTAAAGTCGCGGAAATATCCGGGAACGTCGATGAGGCCCATATGCTTTACGCGAAAGCCGATGAATGTATGTGCCTTGTCAAAATTGTACGTACCCGCCGGACCTTCGGCGATGGTCGTGCCGTTAACGACAAACCGCTCAGCGAACTGCTGCTCGACCGCGACCGCACCTGTATTCGACAGAACGAACAATGCTGTAAAGACAATGCCAACCGTAAGAAATATTCTCTTCATTCTACTAATTCTCCCTGCCTGTTATTGAGCGCGATGTTATCTCGCGAAAATTCAAATCGATTTTGCTACTATACCGCAATATGGAGCGACCAGAAACATCAGAATACGCAGCGTTCTATTCCGGATATGTCGAGAAAGTACCTGAGACCGACATCCTTGCTGTTCTTTCGAATCAAGCAGCCGAGATCCGAGAGCTCGCGAGCAGCCTTGACGAGGAACGTGGAAACTACTCGTACGCCGAGGGCAAATGGACAATTAATGAATTGTTAGCTCATATCACCGACGCCGAACGCGTTTTCGGCTATCGTGCGTTTCGCATCGCCCACGGCGACCCGACGCCGTTGGCCAGCTTCGATCAGGACACATATGTCGCCAATGGACGTGCGAACGAACGG
>JBBQTV010000234.1:0-5443 GCA_038212935.1 Pyrinomonadales bacterium
TTTGCAGACAGTGAACAATATTTCACGCCTACCCGCGATGGCCACGCGCTCGTTGACCTGCACCTGGCTAATCGCGACCAACTGGCAAGCACAGGCATCAACGTCGAAAACATTTACACCGCCCCGCTCTGCACAATGGAACGTACCGACCTCTTTTTTTCCTACCGCATAGAAAAGAGAAAGTTTGGCAAAACCGGACGTTTGTTGTCGGTCATCGGCCGAAAACCCTGAGTTAACGAATTCGGGCCGTCAGCGTAATGTTTTGTGTTTTTGGCGGATAGCAGACCTCATCAGTGCACGCTTGAAAACGGACTGTTGCGCGTACGGTCACAGTCCTCGCCTTAGAGCCGGCCGGAACGCGGACCGTGAACGGAAACGCCACCCGGCCATCGTAAATGTTGATCGTATCCGGCGAGAACTGGAATTTTTTATTCTTCCCCCGCGGATAAGTAACACCGGTAACTGTTCCACCGGTTGCGGTTAGCCGCACAGTCGTCGGGATGGCGTACTGGCTGTTCGGGCGATTTGAATTAACATGAAGCCCGCCCGGAATGCTAAGAACGATCGTTCCGCGGGCTGTTCCGCCGCGTGCGACAGTCCCGTTTCCTATCGAACCCGAAACGGTCTGCGCATTTACGGCCCCGGAAGTTCCGCCGATCAAGATCAACGTAAAAATAGCTATAAATGAATATGTTAACTTTCTCATAATTTTTGTCGGGAGGGTTCCGTTTGCCCTGCTTTGATGCACGTATCAGCCGTTAATTTGCACGAAAGGTGTCGAGCATCGTTTCAACTTTTGCCATGTTAATTTCGTCATACGAGGTCAAAGCAGAAACTTGAAGCTCGGTGACCGCACCGTTTGTCTCAACCAGCTTTACCGTCTGACGGATCTCGGCGTTCTTTTCATACCGCAAAAACCTAAGCTGCATCATTCGGTATTCGCCTATCTTACCGGCGATCTCCTCAGCGACATCGCCATATTGTTGAATGATCGATGAACTAAGTTCATCAATGTCGGCACCTACGTACCGCCGGACGGCCGCAGTTATCTGCCGAATTTCGCCTGCTTCATCTACGCCAAAATCTTTCGAAAATGCTTCGAAGAGCAGCCCGTTTTCAGATTCGACCGGGATGATCATGCCTTCGGGCTTTGTGATAGAAAACTGATCCGTCTCGACGGTTTCTTTGTCGTAAGCCGCCGCCGCGTTCTTCTTGATCTTGGTCGATGCATAGACCATCAAGGCAACGAGCAGCAGACCTGGTATCAATATTTCCATATAAATAAGGTCACGCGGACCGCACCTGTACCAAATTCGGCTCGTGTTTCGCCGCAAGCTGGCCGCATGCGGCATAGATGTCGCGCCCACGCGGAGTTCGTACGTAAGCCGAGACATTACTTTCCTCAAGCAGCGTCTTGAACCGCATCACCTGTTCGCGGTCCGGCGGATGGTAATCCAATTGATCGGCCGGATTGTGCGGGATCAGATTGACCTTAACGCGTCGCAGGCCGTGTTGTTTTAGAAGTGCCGCGAGCCGGCGAGCGTGGTCATCTGTGTCGTTTACTCCGCCGAGCAGAACATATTCGAAGGTGAATCTTTCACCGCGTTTTAACGTTCTTTCATATGCCTTGGCGGCCTCCATAAGTTCCGCGATCGGCCATTTTTTATTGATCGGCATCAAGTGGTCGCGGAGTTCATCATCCGGAGACGAGAGCGAAATCGCCAGGTTTGGCCGCCGCTCAAGCTTGGCAAAGTCAAAGATCTTCGGCACGATGCCGGCCGTCGAGACCGTGACGCGGCCCGGAACTATAAATAAGCCGGTATCGTCCGACATTATTTCCAACGCCTTGATCAGATTGTCAAAATTCAGAAATGGCTCGCCGGCTCCCATCGCAACGAGATTGGTCCCATGCGGAGTTTCGCCGCCGACACTGTAGACGTCATTTAACACAAGGATGACCTGTTCGACGATCTCGCCCGCCGTCAGATTGCGAAGCAATCCGAGCTTGGCCGTCAGGCAAAAATCGCATTTCAACGGACAGCCGGATTGCGACGAAAAGCAGATCGTGTCGCGGTTTTCAGTCGGGATAAATACGGTTTCGACCGGAAAACCGTCACGTGTCTTCGTCAAAAACCGCCGGGTTCCGTCCTCAGAAACAAACTTCTCTTCGAGCGTTAAAGTCGTCGCTGCTGAATATTCCCCAAGCTTTTCGCGTAGCGCCTTAGGCAAGTCGGTCATCTCAGCGAATGATTGCAGCCGACGACCGTGAAGGCCGCGAAAGACCTGATCGGCGCGGTAACGCGGCTCGCCAAGCTCTGCAAAAAGCTCAACAAGTTCCGTTCGCTGCATACCTACTAAATGTGGATGCTGTTCCATCACTTCTTATTTTAACGCAATTGGGGCACAATCCGCATCGAGGCTTGCGAGAGCAACTTTGATATCATTACCAAAGTGTCACCTCGCTGCCTCACATTTCATCTGATCCTTGCTATTTTGCTCTCTCTGTCGGCAGGCTGCCAAAATATTTCGGAGCGATTCGGCAGCCCCTTGGAGGCAGCCACGGAGCCAACCACGACAACCGCAGACTCGTCGGTGGAAATGCCTGCGAGTGTGCACATGGCTTTTGGTAATCCATCGAAAGCCACGTCGCAACCCTCCGACCGCGATAACTTTTTGATCGTCGGCGAGGGTTCGGTTATCGCCTACAACTACAGTCGCGGCTCGGCGAACTGGGTCTCATGGAGGACAACGCGTGCCGATCTTGGCGATTCGATCCCGCGGCCGGACTTCATGCCTGACCCGCGATTGCCGGATGGTTATCGCCGCGTCGGTTATTACGATTATTCGGGGAGCGGATTTGATCGGGGCCATCTCGTGCCCAGCGCCGATCGTTTTGCCAACGCGGCCGCGAATGAAGAAACTTTTTTGATGACGAACATCGTGCCGCAGAAGGGTTCGCTGAACCAATATGCATGGCAACAGCTCGAATCTTTTGCAAGAACCCAGGCCAGACGAGTCGGCGACGTTTATCAGATCGCCGGATGCTATGGCGAACTCGAGCGTCTGAAGAATAAAGTAACGGCGCCAACAAATTGCTGGAAGATCGTCGCGGTAGTTCCTCGCGGAAAGCTGGTATCCGAACTCGACCGAAGGATGCGGATCATCGCGGTGGATATGCCGAATAGCGATGGCATTGAGAACGAACGGTGGGAGCGGTACAAGGTAACTATCCGCGAGATCGAAAATCGGACAGGTATCGACTTTTTGCACTACCTGCCTCAAGATTCTCAGGACAGGCTCGAGACCCAGATGGAGATACAGAATAAATGAAAGAGGGCGAAACTTTCGGCGTGATACTGCGTAATCCTCTCCATGAGATCCAGTATTTTTACAATCGTTGTTTTATTTCTAATGTCATTCACCGCAATGGGTCAAACGAAGGAAGCTAAACAATCCGATGTCGAGTCGATCGATGCGATAATGACCGCGGTTTATGACGTCATCTCGGGCGACGCCGGCAAGGCGCGTGACTGGGACCGCTTTCGCTCGCTGTTTCACAAAGACGCACGGCTTATACCGACCGGAAAGAACGCCAAGACGGGGGTGACCGGCGCACGAGTAATGTCGCCCGAAGATTACATTACGAGCAGCGGGCCTTTTCTAGAAAAAGAAGGGTTTCACGAACGCGAGATCGTCCGCAAGGTGGATAAGTACGGTACGATGGCCCAAGTCTTTTCCAGTTATCACGCGTTTAAGAAGAAGGATGACAAGGATCCCTTTATGCGCGGCATCAATAGCTTGCAATTGCTTTATGACGGAAAACGCTGGTGGGTAATGAACATTTTCTGGCTGGCCGAGACGCCGGAGAATCCGCTGCCGACAGAGTTTGCATCCGCGACGAAATAGAATCCATCCGGCCGTGTTCGTCGAATATATTTTCGGAGCAACTATGGCCGAACATATACTTATTCGCGAGCTTACCTTGGACCTGCCTCGGGCAGAGGTCTTCGATTTTTTTGCGGACGCCGCCAACCTTGAGCGGATCACTCCGCCGGAGCTTAGCTTTCATATCATCACGCCGCAGCCCGTCAAGATCTCGCAGGGTTCGCTGATCGATTACAGATTGAAGATGCGCGGAATGCCGATGAAATGGCGGACTGAAATATCTGTCTGGAAGCCGCCCTTCGAGTTTGTGGATCAGCAGTTGAAAGGGCCATATCGGCAGTGGATACATCGCCACACATTTACGGAGATCACTCCGAACAGAACGCGAATCGAAGACGAAGTTCGCTACCGGCTGCCGCTCGAACCGATCGGCGACGTAGCTCATTTTTTTATCAAGCGGGAGCTGGCTTACATATTCGATTTTCGCCAGATGGCCGTTGCCGAGATATTGGGAAATGTCGTCGAAAGCACTTCGACGGAAACGTCACAACTGCCACTCGCCGCAAAAGGCTAGATCCGCACGACCGGTTATCAATATTTCGTCGTCGTCACGCCAGTGGACCTCAGTCGTTCCACCGGCGCTTATCACCGAAACGGTCCTTTCGGTCCTGCCGGTGAAAGCGCTCAAAACTGCCGCGCCGCTCGCACAAGTGCCGGAGGCCGACGTTTCGCCCGCAGCTCGTTCCCATATCCGTATCTCAATATTCTCGCGGTCTATCACCTTAACAAAAACGATGTTGGCCTTTTCTGGAAAGAAAGGGTGCGATTCCATCTCGCTGCCATACCGCCGCCACGGAAAATCAAAATCGCCGACGAATGCACATGCGACAGGATTTCCAACGTTGACCCCGGACATTAAAAACGTGCCCTCCGCCAAAACTACCGGCAAATCGATGACAGAGGCCGCACCGTCCGCACTTGCGACCGGCACGTCGGCGGCTCCAAACTTCGGCTTTCCTATCTCGGCCTCGAACCAATAATGGCCTTCGGTTTCGCGCTGAATGATCGTGAATTTCTTGATCCCGCTGCGTGTTTTGAGCCGGAGGCTGGGCTCACGCCACATCTCTTTATAATAGAGATAAGCGACGGCGCAACGCGTTCCATTGCCGGAAAACCCGGCGTAACTGCCGTCAGGATTAACTATCTCGCAAAAGTAGTCGGCTTCTTCGCCATCCATTTTTTTGAGCACGGCGACGCCATCAGAACCTACTCCGGTATGTCGATGACACATCGAACGCGCGAGGTCGGGCAAGGCGTGGTCAGACGGAATGTGGCCGCGTTCGACGACAATGTAATCGTTGCCGAAACCATGAAACTTGCAGAAGCTTAAAGTGGGCATATTTTCGTGGAAAGCACCTGAGAACCTAGGATCGGTGTTGAGGGTACACACCACCGAGTTCGTCATTAGACGTCAGTTTTGCGCATTTTTGCGTAATCCTTCAATAAAAATTTCATAGGTCTCTGTCGTTTGTGCGGGGTCGGACGAGCACACGGCTAT
>JBBQTV010000235.1:0-5298 GCA_038212935.1 Pyrinomonadales bacterium
CGAGTTTCGGTTCGCAACTGCCTGACCGAAATCCTTATCCCCGCAGTTTTGATCTCAGTCGAGCCGTCAGAACCGCCTGCGTCAGCGGGCGGCCAGTTCGCCGGCGACAAAGTCCTTACCGCAGATTCACTTGCCGAAAAGATCGCCGCGGTGCAAAGTCACATTCCGCATTCAAAAGCTCTTATCGTCCGCACAATACCCAACGACGACCGCAAACTCACCGCCGAATACGGCGAGGCTAACATTCCGCCATACTTCACCGCCGATGCGATGCACCTGATCGTCGACCGCGGCTTCACTCACCTGCTCGTCGATCTGCCGTCCATCGACCGCATCTTCGACGAAGGCAAGCTCATCAATCACCGCATTTTTTGGAATGTGGAGGAAGGAAGTTTTGAGGTCGGCGCCGAAACCCGAATGAACTCGACCATCACCGAATTGATCTACGTCCCCAACGAGGTCGCCGACGGCGAATACACGTTAAATCTTCAGATCGCTCCGTTCGATTCCGACTGCGCCCCGAGCCGGCCAATGCTACTTACCATATAGGCACAAAGTACATATAGGGATTCTATGTGGACCATGTTCCTATGTGGTTCATTTAACGGCGTGTTCGAGTGCCGATTTCAGATCCGTGAACTTAAACTTATATCCCGCGTCCTTCAAACGCTTCGGTATCACCTTCGTCGAATCCAGAAGCAACGCGTCGCCCATTTCGCCGAAGACCAGATTTACCGCAAATTCCGGCAGCGGCAGAAACGTCGGCCGGTAGAGCACCTCGCCGAGTGTTTTTGTAAATTCTTCGTTCGTCACCGGATTCGGAGATACATTATTGACCGCTCCGCGTACATTTTCGTTCTCAAGGGCGTAGTTGATCACCCCGACAACGTCGTCCAGCGAGATCCAGCTCATCCATTGTTTGCCCGAACCGACGACGCCGCCAACACCGAATTTGAATGGAGTCAGCATCGTCGCCAGCGCACCGCCGTCCTTCGATAATACGATGCCGGTCCGAAGCAAAACGGTTCGGATGCCAAGGTCCTCGGCACGCCGCGACTCGGCTTCCCAGTCCTTGCAGGTCGTTGCGAGAAAAGTGTCGCCGGCGGCACTCGCCTCGGTCATCTCGTCGTCACCGCGGTCACCATAAAAGCCAACGGCCGAACCTGCGATGAAGGTCTTCGGCCGCGCATCGAGCTTGGCAAACGCATCGATCATCGTCCGCGTCCCGTCAACGCGGCTGTCGCGGATCGCTTTCTTTTTTTCGTCGGTCCACCGAAGTCCGGCGATGCCTTCGCCTGCCAGATGGATCGCCGCGTCCAGTCCCTCCAGCCTAGGTAAGTCTTCGTCCGCAAATCCCGATTCGGTGTCCCACTTGATATGCTGAGCGTCCTTTGGCTCACTCCGCGATGCAAGCAGCATCTCGTAGCCCTTTTCTTTGAACGATTCCTGCAGAGCCTTGCCGATCAGCCCGCTCGCTCCGGTAATTAAGATCTTCATACTTCAAGTTTACAGCAATTGCCGGGGATCGGACTAGATCATTTCGCTTTCCTCAGGTCTCGCCTGACCATGTCAGTCAGCAGCCTGATCTCACGGTCGGATAGCAGCGAACGAAAGGCAAGCATTCCGTTGCCACCCTCGGCGATTTGCTTATAGACCTCGGTCTCAGTTCCAGCCTTGAATTCTCCGACCCGCAAGCTCGGCACGACGACCCCGTCCTCGAGTGTCTTGCCGTCGCCCTCGGGGCCGTGGCAGATGGCGCAGTTCTGCCGGTAAAGCGTCGCCTCGTAAGCTTTGCTTTCTGCGATGACAAAATGGTCCGGATCCGAACTGATGCACGCAGCCATACCGAATACCGCAAAACACGCGATCACTCCGATCTTAATGCCGTACATCTAATTTGCCTTTAGCTCGTCCCGCAGAGCACGTTTGAATATCTTGCCCGTCGCTCCGATCGGCAAGTTGTCGCGAAACTCGACATAACGCGGGTATTTGTTTGCGGCAAACTGCTCCTTGCACCAATCAATGAACGCCGCATCTGACAGCTGCTGGCCGTCTTTCAGGACAATGTAGGCTTTGACCTCTTCGCCAAGCCGGTCGTCCGGAACGCCGATCACCGCGCACAGCGAAACCGCCGGATGCGTCATTATTACCTCTTCAAGTTCCCGCGGATAAATGTTGTAACCGCCGCGAAGGATCATATCTTTCGTCCGGTCGACGATCGCCAAATAGCCTTCGTCGTCCATCTTCCCGATATCGCCGGTGTGAAACCAGCCGTTCTTGAACGCCTCGGCCGTTGCTTCGGGCCGTTTGTAATAGCCCTTCATCACGTTCGTCCCGCGAATGACGACCTCGCCCCGCTCGCCTCGCGCTACCTCGCTGCCGCTTTCGTCAACGCATTTCACGTCCACGCCGAAGATCGCCTGGCCCACCGTTCCCGGCCGCGAAGGTTTCTCAAAATGATTAAAGCACGCAAGCGGCGAAGTCTCAGAAAGCCCGTAACCCTCAAGAACGCGGACGCCAAACTTTTCTTCAAATGCCTTCATCACCTCGACCGGCATCGGTGCACCGCCGGATGTACAGACCTTCATCGAATCCTTGATATGGCTGATGTCAAAGCCGGTCTCATCCGCAAATTTCAGCAGCGCCCAGTACATCGTCGGAACGCCGACCCAGAAATTCACCTTCTCCTTGACCATCGTCTCAAGCGTCGGTTGCGGTTCAAAACGCGGAAGCAGGACGCATCGATTGCCGGCGTAGATATTCGCGTTCATCTGCACGGTCTGGCCCGTCGTGTGAAACAGCGGCAACGTGATCAGGCACGTCATCTGCTCGCCGGTCGTAAAATCGAGCATCGGCAAATGAATGCTGTACGTCGTCACTACGTTTGACCAAAGGTTTAGGTGCGTCAGCTCGGCACCTTTCGGCTGGCCGGTCGTACCGGAGGTATAAAGGATCGCGCACGTGTCCTCCGGTGCGGTCGGATAAGTTTCAAAAGTGTCGGGTTGAGGAAAGATGATCTGGCCGAGCGTTTTATGGCCCTCGATCGGGCTCGCGCCCGCCGGATCTTTCGTCATCACGATCAAGTCCTTACACGAATCGACCTGGTCAAAACCGGCCTTGACCGCGGCTCCAAGCGGAAGCTCATCCGTTCCTTCAAAGACGAAAACTGCCTTCGCGTCCGAATCTTCGAGATGATACGCGACCTCACGCGGCTTGAACAAAACGCTCAGCGGAACGACCGCCGCTCCGGCTTTCATTATCCCGTAATAGACCATCGGAAAATACGGAATGTTCGGGCAGCTCAGCGCCACCTTGTCGCCGTGGCCGATGCCCATCGCGGCAAGTGCGTTTGCGACCTTGTTCGCCATCGCGTTCAATTGGCCATACGTCATCCGAACGTCGTTCCAGACTATCGCTTCCTTCTGCGGAGCAAGCTTGGCATGGTGATCGACTATCGTCGCAAGATTGAGTGTCGTCGCGCTGTATTCCATAAATTTTTACGTTTCAAGAAAGACTAGGGTGATAGGTCTATGATAATGGCATTGCGCCGATATTCATAGCGGTTTCGGCCGAATCCATCGTCTTGGCCGGTGTGATCTCGGCACCGATCCGCTGGACAGAATGCACCTGAAACCGCTCCGACTGCGCCGGATGATCCGTGCGAAAATGCCCGCCCCGCGATTCCTCTCGCCATAACGCCGCTTTGGCTACAAGCGATGCAAGGGTAACAAAGTTTCGCGACGAATTGCCGAGGCTCGCCTGTGATATCTGATCAAACTCGCGTATCGCACGCCGCAATGACTCACGGTCTCGCAATATCCCGACGCGTTCCCACATCACGCGCTTCACACGCTTACGCACCGCAGTCGAGATCTCCGATCCAACTTCGACGGTCTGGCTTTTATTCTCTCGAAATTCACCACTCTCCACTCTCCGCTCGCTACTGTCCCCCGCCGCCGCCTCGCCGGCACGTGCTCCGAACACCAGACCCTCGAGAAGTGAATTTGACGCCAACCGATTCGCACCGTGAACACCCGTACACGTCACTTCGCCTGCAGCGTAAAGCCCGGGCACGGTCGTTCGCCCCCACAGGTCGGTCCGAACGCCGCCCATGCAATAGTGCGACGCGGGCGACACCGGGAGCATATCTTTCGCGATGTTCAGGCCGTAGATCTCACAAGTCTCGTAAATTTTCGGGAAGCGGTGCCGGAGGAATTCCGCGTCGAAGGCCGTCATATCCAGAAACACATTTCGCGTTCCGGTCCGCCGCATCTCGGCAACTATCGACCGCGAAACGATGTCACGCGGAGCCAGCTCCAGCCGTTCATCGTATCGGCCCATGAACTGTTCGCCTTGTGCGTTTCGCAACACACCGCCCTCGCCACGCATCGCTTCGCTTAGCAAAAATCTTGGCGCGTTCTCGATGCTAAGCGCGGTCGGGTGGAATTGAACAAATTCCATATCGCCCATCTCCGCACCGGCGAAATACGCCATCGCCATACCGTCGCCCGTCGCGACCGGCGGATTGGTCGTATGCAAATATAACTGGCCCGCACCGCCTGTGCAGAGGATCACCGCTTTCGCAAAAATATCACGCGGAGCCCGCAAGATCGGATCGAGAAACCGAACGCCCACGCACCGTCCGTCGCGGACGAGCAGTTCTTCTGTATTCGAAAACGGCAGCAGATTGATCGACGTTTCAACTCGCGCACGGGCGATCAGCGAACGCACGATCTCCTTTCCCGTCGAATCGCCGTGGGCGTGCAATATCCGCCGACGGGAATGGGCGGCCTCCTGCGTAAACACAAGATTGCCGCCCTCTTTATCGAATTGGGTTCCCCACTCGATAAGCTGCTTGATGTACTTTGTGCCTTCGGTGACGAGCGTTTCGACCGCCCGCGGGTCACACAAACCCGCACCCGCGACAAGCGTGTCGCCCTCATGCAATTCGGCGTTGTCGTCATCCGAAAGGACAACGGCAACGCCGCCTTGTGCATACTCCGTGTTGGATTCGCTCGCTTTATCTTTCGTCAAGACGGTGACCCGTGCACCGCTCTCGGCAAGCGCGATCGAGGCCCGAAGGCCCGCCACGCCACTGCCGATAACGACGAAATCCGTGTCGAGAAACATTAACAGAAATGTAGCAAATTACATCTCCGCTGTCCTGTTAACCTACGCCGCTTTTTCCGCCGTCGTCCCGTGATTGTCGCTCGCGCTATAAAGCCCGGTATACGCACCTTTCCGCAGGTCGATGCCGTGTTCGACGTATGCCTTGAGCGCCGAGATCATCTGCGACCA
>JBBQTV010000236.1:0-5176 GCA_038212935.1 Pyrinomonadales bacterium
TCAGCGGATCAGTTTGTATCGGCGAATGTCAGCCGGTTCGGCAAGTAGCTCGCCGAGCTTTTCGCGAGCGGTGTTGAGGTGAGCCGATTCGAGATGTGCATCGAGCGATGCGTCATCAGTCCATTCTTCGATAAACGTAAAGTCCGTCGGATCGGCCGTGTTCTGATGAAGCTCGTAAGTAACGCAGCCGTCCTCATCACACGTCGGCCCGATCAGCCCGAGCAAAACCTCCCGCGTCTCCGCGACAGTCTCGGGTTTCGATATCAAATGTGCAACGACTCGTATATTTTCCATCAGATTATTGTCGTGACGATCTCGCGGATGCTCCGCGACGATTCAAGGTCGATCATCAGCTAGTGATTGGACGTCGTTTGGATCGTGCCAGCTCCTAAGGCAGTGCCTGCACTGTTTTGCCTCGCTCGTCCTCATTTGCTTTCCACAATAAGGACACGGGCCAGTAGTGACCGCCCTGCCAGGTGAAGTACCGCAATGGTCCACCCAGTTTTTCGCATCGGCAAGACAGAGGCCGGTAGCCAAACGAAGTTCTTGAATCGCCGATATTGTGTGTCCCGTTTCAATAATTTCCCGAATTCGGCATGCTACTTCATTGGTAACACGCGAATCTTCCAGAGGGACTTTAATTCCACAGCATGCGCAACGACTTTCATCATCACTAAGATTCTGTTGCGGCTTATTCATAGCCTAAATTATCGTTGTAACAATCTCGCGAATCGAGCGCTGCAGCTCGCGGTCGTCAGTGATGGGTGAGACGATGGCGACTTCGGCGGCATCGATGGGCGAGATGCCTTTGGCGATCATCTGGGCGGCGTAGATTAGTAGACGCGTGGAGACGCCTTCCTCGAGCCCGTGGCCGCGGAGGTTGCGGACCTTTTGTCCGATCTTGACGAGGTCGGCGGCCATTGCTTCGTCGATGCCGCCTTCTTTGGCGACGATCTGCGTTTCGGCTTCGGCCTCGGGGTAATCGAATTCGAGCGAGACGAATCGTTGACGCGTAGATTGTTTGAGATCTTTCAGGATGGATTGGTAGCCCGGGTTATACGATACGACGAGCATGAACTCAGGCGGAGCCTCGATCACCGTTCCGCGTTTTTCCATTGGCAAGCGGCGGCGGTCGTCGGTCAGGGGGTGGATGATCACCACCGTATCCTTGCGGGCTTCGACTACCTCATCCAGATAACAGATCGCTCCGGCACGGACGGCGGCCGTCAGCGGCCCGTCATGCCAGATGGTCTCATCTCCCTCGAGCAAAAACCGGCCAACGAGGTCCGTGGACGACAGGTCTTCGTGACATGCAACCGTTAACAGCGGCCGTCCGAGCCGATGCGCCATGTATTCGACAAAACGCGTCTTACCGCAACCCGTTGGGCCCTTCAGCATCGCCGGCAACTTTGCCGAATACGCCGCTTCAAAAAGTTCGACCTCGTTACCGATAGCCAGGTAATATGGCTCGTCGGCTACCTTATATTTCTCAACCGCAAGTTCCATTCTTCAATTATATGAAAATCGTGGACATAGATGCACATAGGTAAGCGCAGATAAGATAAATGCTGATCCTATCTGCGCTTAAAATGAAGCCTTAGCTGCCGCTAAGCACGAAACTTCGACCAGTCTCCCCAGATCGCCAGCGTCGCTCCCGCGAGCTGAAGGTTAACAAAAAGCGTCTTGCCATCGGGCGAAAACGTAGAACCCGCAAACTCGCTGCGTGCAAAATCCTTGCTGACATTCTGTGCAAAGTCGGCTATCTTGCCTTCGGGCGTCAAAATGCGGAGGTGATTGACCGACTTATGCCCGGCATAGTCGCTGTCTTCGCAGACAAAAAGAAGATCGGTCTTTGGCATTAGGCAGATATTGTCCGGCATGTGCAGTACGCGTTGGTCCGGCGATTCGAAGGCGAGCGTCAACCGGCCTTCGTCCCTACCTGAAGGTTCGTACATCCATATCTGGCCGCCTTTTGTGTCTCCGCCGCTAGTGGCGGTGAAGTAGACTCGGCCCTTTGCGTCGATCTCACAACCTTCGAGCCGGGCGAACGCTGAACCGCCTTTCGCCTTCCCTTGCTTGTAGACCGCGATCGGATCGACATCTGCCTCGACCGGGTCGGGGTTATCGATCGTTACCCAGGTTGCGTCCAATACGGCGCCGCTCTTCTGACCCGAACGTGTGTCGTACTCTGGCTTGCCTTTTACCGCGAGCATCTGCAGGACGCCGCCTTCCCCAAGGCGTTTGTTGCGTTTGGGAATAAATCTGTAAAAGCCGGACGGGTTGTAATCTTCGGTCAGATAGACAATTCCCGTCTTCCGGTCCACGGCGACCGCCTCATGAACAAATCGGCCCATGGCCTTCAGCGGAACCGGAGCAACCTCGGCATTCGCTGACGCGGGCACCTCGAAACAATATCCGTGCGGCTTCTTGAATCCTCCGGTCTTGCGTCCATCCGAGGCGCGCGTTCTGACAGTCTGGCCGAGCGTCGTTTCTTCGCACGTTATCCAGCTTCCCCACGGCGTCGGGCCGCCGGCACAATTGATCAGCGTTCCGGACAGGCTCACAAAGTCCCGAATCACGGTGTTCGTCTTTGGGTCGATGATAAGCGTAGTTGTTCCGCCGCCGCAGGTGTCGTCGTAATGATTTCGGCTGCCGATGCCGAGGTTTTCGCCCGGCAAGCTTCGGTTAGCGACCTCATGGTTGCGGACGATACGCAGTTCGTTCTTTACCCGGAAGGTCCACATTCCATCATGCGCTGCAGGGGTCGGACGCTTGTCCGACATCTCGCTCTTGACCCGGCCGAGTACATTGTATTCAAAGCCTCTGGGCAGCGAGATCAGCGTTTCGCCGGTATTTTTCGCCGCAGCCGGGACGAGTTCGCCAAAGCCCGCCGCTCGAAACTTTGCAATGTCGCCGTTCTGGGCGAAGGTCTCGGCTCGTCTTCCAAGTGCACTTCCAGCCAAGGCAATACCGCCGGAAGCCAAAGTAAGATTAGTGATGAATGATCTTCTATTCATAAGAACCGTGTCCAAATGCGAACGTAGAGACAAGTTGGTGTAAAAATAGGTTATCGCCGCTTGACGGTAATATCAATCCTTGTAGTTGGATGTAAGACCTTTGTAACATGTGATGAAAATGATAAGACAGGCAAATGATATCGAGGATTTCGCAACGGCCCACGAACTCTTTCGCGAATACGAATCGTGGCTCGGGATGGACCTTTGCTTTCAGGGGTTTGAGGATGAACTGGCGAGTTTGCCGGGAAAGTATGCGCCGCCGTCGGGCCGGCTCTTGCTCGCTTTCATCGGTGATGAGCCCGCAGGCTGTATAGCGATGCGCGGCCTTAACGCTGACATCTGCGAGATGAAGCGGCTCTACCTACGCGAAAACGCACGCGGACATGGGCTCGGAAACCAGTTGATCGAGACGCTAATAAGCGAAGCGAAGGCAGCTGGTTACACTGCGATGCGGCTTGATACCTTTCCGCCGAAAATGGGAAAAGCCGTCGGACTCTATGAATCCCACGGCTTTTATCCGGTCGAAAAATACTACGACAATCCGCATGAAGGCGTGCTTTTTATGCAGCTCGATCTATGAAAAGAGTTCCTATTTACCGCGAAAAGCGAAAATGCCCCCGATAAATCCCGCGATAGCTGCAACTAGGCGGACGGGAATCAGTACCCAATCTATCGCATACGTTTCACTCGGCATCTGAGGCGGATCGGCTATTGAATAGATGAACCACGCAAGCATCACAAATCCAAGCAAGATCAGCAATGTTCCTTTAACGAATCGATTCATAGCCTTTCGCTTTTGATCACATCCCGCGGCCAAAGCTTCCGCCGTATTCCTGCGGCAGCGGAGGGCCCGAGTTGAAGGGTGCGTCGGTTGACGGGAATACCTGCCGATATGCAAATGCCCACGCCGCGTAGAAGACCGGGATCAGAAAGAAAATGCCGACGCAGAGAGCGAGTACGCCGACGATCGACATCAATACCATTAAGATCGAAATAACGATTATCCCGCCGACGTTGCTCCACCCGGCCTTTGCGCTCAGCTTGATGGCCTCGATCGGCGAGATGTCGTGTTCCATGATCAGCGGAAGTGCAAAGGCAAACGTTATGGCCCATGCGATGCTGAAAAGAAAAAACAGAACGCCCATTGCGATATAGATCGCAAGCAGTCCGCTTGCGATCGCAACATCCGTTCCGCCCGACTGAAAAAATGTACCGCCGGAAGCACCGCGTCCGATCTGCAATAGAATGTTCGTCAAGTCAGCCGCAGTATTCACTACCTGCCAGATAATGCCGGGAACTGACTGAAGAACGCCGACAACCAACGTGGGAATTATCTTCTCGAACCCCTTGAACATCATCCCGAAATCTACCGGCTCGCCGCGCATATCGCGAAGCAGAACGTAGTAAACGCCAGCGTTCACGGGCCCGAGCAAAAGCACATTCAGGCAAGGGATGCACGAGATCATCAGCATCGCCAACAGGCCGATGCCGAAATACATCCAGTAATTTGGTTTGATGAGGTTCCAACCGTTGCTTATGCAACCGGTCGCATCGATCGCGCTGCCGTAGTATTGAATGTTGTTCATCGTGGTAGGTGGCATTGCCGAAAAGGGTCAATGACTCGATCCAGGATGCCTTACTTGTGTGTCGTCCAGGTTAGGGTATATGCCGGCGGCACATTCTTGACGATCATCTGGCTGCGCTTCGATCTGCCGTAACGCGTCCGCATAAATTCGCGCAGCCGAAGGGCTGACGGGAAATAGAACCCGTGAGCGTATTGAAATGTCCGGAAGGTGCAGCCTTCCTGCATGAATTGGTCGATCTGGAGAAAGATCTTTTCGCCAACGTGATTGGGCAGCGAAACGAACGGCAAGCAGCAGATTATAGCTCCGACGCGGCCAAGGCCGGAGCGTTCGTGGATAGCACGCGCTTCGCTCGCATCGCCGCGGACGATCTTAAGATCAGGGTAATTTCGCCGGAGCGAGCGTACCATTTTGGTGTCGAGCTCTATACCTAAGTACGAGCGTTCATCCGGAACGATGTCCTGTAGATATTTTGTGATCGCACCCGTGCCGACGCCGAGCTCCAGAACGATGTTATCGGGTCTGGGATCCAGGCCTTCGATCATACGCTTGGCAAGCTCGGGCGAACTCGGCGTG
>JBBQTV010000237.1:0-5155 GCA_038212935.1 Pyrinomonadales bacterium
CCTGGGCGTCTGGGTATTCAGCGTGGCAATGGTCATCTTCCTTCCGAGCATTTTTCTGCTGCCATACGTTTTTACGAGGGGACCCTCTTTTTCGGCAAATGCGGAACTTCTCGAGTTCGTAACGAAAGATCCGACAGCGATCATTGTTCAAATGTCGGCGATCATACCGGCCCATCTTCTAACGCTTCTACTCGCCTGGGCGGTGGTGACGAAAATGGGCCGGCAGCCCTTTTTTGAGTCGCTCGGTTGGCACGGCGGAGGCGTCAAAGCATGGCATTACGTGGCAATGCTTGTTGCATTCTTGGGGTTGGTAGCTGCGGTCACCTCGTTGCTCCCGCTTAAAGAGGACGAGCTGGAGCGAATCATCCGGAGTTCTCGTACGGCGCTGTATCTGGTTGCCGCAATGGCCGTCCTTACAGCACCACTCGTAGAGGAGGTCGTGTATCGAGGGGTACTTTACTCAGGATTCAGGAAACAGCTCGGAACCTTAGCCGCGGTTGCTTTGGTGACTATATTATTTACGGCAGTCCATATCCCACAATACATCGAAAATCCTGGAAAGATCGCTGTGCTTGGTTCATTGAGCCTCGGGCTTACGATGCTTCGGGCCTTCAGCGGGAGTTTGCTGCCTTGTTTCATACTTCACTTGTTGGTGAACGGACTTCAGGCGATCGTCCTTATCGCCGAACCACAGCTTCAGAAATACGGTGTGATCGAGCCGGTAGTGACGGCTGTCGTAAAATAAAAAAAGCAGGCCGAAACCCGCTTTTTTTGATCATCATTGACCCATGTTTTCTACAAAGGTCTTTTAGTGTCACGCACATTGCCGAGCGGTACTGAAGGCGCCGCACTTGCCGGTGCCGGCGGAAAGCCTCCTCGAGTAGGCCTGGTTACCTGAGGCCCGAATACATCGTCCGACGTCCTACTTCGAGCTCCAGGCAACGACGAAACTCCTCCAACCTGAACGAAAGGCGGCAACGAACCTTGTCTTGTCCTTGTTCCCTGCCGAGTCTCGGACGGAGTGGGGTTCGTCGGGTTGACCGTTCCTCCTCCCCCGGTTGACGGCGGCGTGAAGTACCTCCAGGGAATTCGATACGACCAGATGTCATAACCGTACCAATATCCGTAAGGCGAACTCCATCCGCGTCCAAACGGAAGGAAGCAATAGGATCCCATGAACGGGTTGTAAACCCACAACCCAAACGAATCATACAGATTAAATCCGTAGCCCGTAAAAGCCGACATCAGCGGATCACGAAAATCTCGCGGCTTAAGCGACGATGTCATCTTCGCGAGTTCCTTACTACGCTGTTTGCTCCACGCCTCGAAAGCATCGCGGTCTCCGCGATCAAATCTTGCGAGCGAGACATCACCATTTGCGACGACGGCCTCACGGCCTTTTTTTACATCCGAACCATCGGCCGTCTCGGCAAGGCCTTTCCAAACGGAAAGTGTGCTCCGGCCGTCGGCAACATCAACGCGATAGATCCCGGTCTTGACGAGTGAAAAGTTGGAATCGCCAGTTTGAAGCTGGACAGTGAAATCATTAGAAGCAAAGACCTCCAAGATCGCACTTCCCCGATCGACCAAGATCGTCAGATCTTCGAGCGAGGTAGATTTGAACTCAAATGCAGTGTTTGCATCGATGCGAAGGTATGAGCCCGGATTGAGAAGGATCTCAGCCCTTCCATCAGCACCGGTCGAAACCCTATCACCAACTTCGAGCTTGTCTCCCTTTATCAAAAGCCCGCTCCGACCTGTTTCGCGAACGATGCCGACAGTACCTTCGACGAAATTCACGCCGCCCGCTTTCGCGGAAATAACGTATTTATCGCCCAACGCCGCTGAGATCGTTTCGCTCTGGGCAAACGCACCCGCCGAAAGAAACACTATAGCCAGAAAACCTGCGAACGTGTTTTTAAATAGATCTTTCATTTTTTTATTTTCTCCAACGGGAAGAGCTTCTTCGTTAATTAATTGTAACCCCGTTATGCAAAAACATCAATCTTTTAGTGTCTATATGATGGTGGGCAACGTAAGTACGTTGCTATTCAAGTATGTACTTGGGGATTTAAGCGGGACGGTCTCAAGAAATCGGAACAACCAAATTAACCGCCCCGTAATCATATACGTGTCGGTCGAAACCGATTTCGGCTGACGGAGCAATAAAATATGGCAACATTTAGAGATCCCGCAACATTTTTTGCACCATTAGAAGTCATTGATAGAATACTGGAGATCAGAGCTGAGTTTGGTTATGCGGAAACCATTTATTTGGAACGGGTCAACGAACTTACGAATACTTTAGATGCGTACGGATTCGATATTTACGCCTTTTCAACAAAAAACGAGAAATTGAAGTACGGTGATTATCGTACGCCCGTTGTTCCCGGCGGATATCAGATGCACGGTTCTATTATGGCCCACTAGGTAAAATTAACAGTTCAACTGAACGAGCCCGGAAGATGCTTCAAGCAATTGAACCCTTCCGGGTTCTTTTTGTTAAAGGGCCTTTAGGATGAAAAGCGTTCCGTCGTCGTCTAGAAACTTACGCTCTGTAAAATCCGCTACGTCCTTTCGTATATGATCGATCATCCTTTTGGCCGGAAGGTGAATGCATTCGAGTACGCTGGCAGCGAAACGTTCTTTCCCGTACTCCTCACCCGAGCCATTGGCGGCTTCCGTGATCCCATCAGTGTATATAACCAGGACTTGCCCCTGTTCGAACCGAATAAAATGCTGATGATACCGGCCATCCTGAAACATTCCCAGCGGCTGGTCGCCGTATTCGATGTATCGATATTCGCCGTCCGGGCGGATCAGCATTGGCGGATTATGGCCCGCATTCGAGAAGACAAAGGTGCGGTTCGTACAGTCCAGGATCCCATAGATCGCTGTAATGAACTGATGGTCTTCGGTCGAATCCCAAAGGAGGTTGTTCACCTTTGACATCGCAATATGCGGAGCGTAACCGATCTGAACGCCGGCTCGAAGCGATGCGCGAAGAAACGACATTAGGAGTGCAGCCGGGATTCCCTTGCCGACCGCATCAGCGACGATTATTCCGATCTGATCCTCAAATATCTGGACCCAGTCATAATAATCGCCCGAAACCTCTTCTGTTGGAAAAATATAGGCGCTTATATCGAAATTCTTAAAGTCCGGATCGTTGTCGGGCAACAGCTCAAGCTGCACCTGGCGGGCGATCTCTAGTTGTGCCTCGATCCGCTTCTTTTCGATCGCTTGTTCCTGGAGACGCGATTTCTCAATAATTATTGCGACCTGTGACGCCAGAAGCTGAAGGACGGACAGATCCGCCTCATCATAGGCGTCATAATCGTCGCTTTCCAGATCGAAGGCACCGATGACAACGTCGTTAGAAACGATAGGCGCGACCATCTCGGAACGCGTGCGATCTCTCGCGGCGAAATACCGCTCGTCTTTACTTACATCAGGCGAGATGATCGGCACGCCTGTTTGCGCGACATACCCGATAAAACCTTCGCCCAGGCGAAGCTGAGGTTCAATAAGCGCGAAGCTTATCTCATAACCTCGGATCACTTTGGAAATGAACTTATACGGTTCAGTTTCATCCGATCGCTCCATGAGGTAGATCCCCGCCGCGTCGTAGTGGAGCAGGGAGCCGAGCGTGTCCATTACGAGATTCAGGACATCGTCAAGGTTCGCGGACCGGCTGATCTTGGTGGTGATGTCCAAGAGCATCCGGAGCTTGTCGATGGTGCTCAGATCTTTATCGGGTCTTGATTTTTGATTGGTCGGCGTGTCCATCTAAGTGGTCTTCTTCGGCGTCTATCTCTGTCGAAAAACGTTATGTTTATAGTCGTCCCATAGTCGCGAGATCTTTATCCGATATTCTACAAGGGCTCGGCTGACACCATAATGACGAGCGATCTCGGCCGAGGTCTTTCCGGAGAGTATCATCTTCTTCAGCCCCCGGTATGGTACGAGAGCGGCTGCCCCGGTCGCATAAGCTTCTTCTTCGATCTCCGCATTATAGTCTCGGGCGATCAGCTTCCCTTCCCTGTTTTTCGACTTTATGGCAAGGCGGCTTGGTTTATGGCCGAGGAAAACATGCGAGATCTCTTCCATTAGTGTCGCATTATGGCGATTTTTCCCGTGAGTAGGGTTCAGGATAATAAGTTTGCGACCGTCTGGAAGCTTCTTGGAGGCAGCCCCACCTGACCACATATCCTTACCGGTGCCGAGAAGATGCTCCCGAGCTGCGTCGCTGAGGGCCTCGACCTGATCGAATGAAATCACCAAAAGATTGGCATATGCCGCCAACTTGAATGGGTCTAGCCGCTGCATGTCCGACCGAAGCCCAGCGAATTCACGCAACCCCTGCGCCCTTATTTCATGGTGACGCCCTTTTTGAGTTGGTGGCCTATCAAGAGAATCCACGGTCAAATAGTTGAGGGCGGACTGCCTGGAGCTAAAACTAAACTTCCTTGAATTCCGAGTCTACATCTTCGCCGGAGAGAGCAACGCGATAGTTCTTTGACTGCTTCTGCTTGGTTATCAGGAGGTCATCCTTCGTTTTGAGAAGATCGGCCCGATTGTACACTGAGATCTCGAAGTTGTAACCGTGGGTTATGGCGTCTTTCGGGCAGGCTTCGACGCAATATCCACAGAAAATACAGCGCCCGTAATCAATGTTATAAACCTTTGCGTAACGCTCATCGCGACCGATCCGTTCGGCGTAAGGCCGCGGGTCATCTTCAGCCTCGATATAGATGCAGTCCGAAGGGCACGCTGCGGCGCACAGGTAACATGCGACACACTTCTCCTTGCCAGCCTCATCAACATGGAGCAGATGCTGCCCGCGATACCGCGGCTGAACGGTGATCGGCTCGTCCGGGTATTGAACCGTCCACTTTTTGCGCGGGATCTCGGAAAGAGTTCGCCTCATTCCCTTTAGGACCGCGGATGTTGACTGTAGGACGTCTGAGATGATCGACATAAGAATTCCCTTACGAAAGCGAATTATCGCAAAAAAACCCGCAACATTAAAATGACTGCGGGTAATTTGCGTCGAAGACTGATGTACGCCTTAAAAGTTTGGAACCTGAATGAAGCCCAAGAAAGCGAGCGTGTTCGTTACGATGCCGATGATCGTTGTGATCGCTCCGATGAC
>JBBQTV010000238.1:0-5088 GCA_038212935.1 Pyrinomonadales bacterium
CCGAAGAAAGCCCCGAGGGCAAAGGCGAGAAAAGCGACGCGGATGTTATTCGTCAGTATGCCGCTAGCTCCGATCTGGTTTGCTTCGTTTAGGTCCATCCACCATTGCATATTTGTCGTCGCAAAGGTCCGATAGATGTCTAGGCCGAGCAGATTGGCGAACGACTCATCGTTGTAGGCGAGCAGGAAGGATGCGACGCCTGTTGCCATGAAAACGATGAACGCGATCAGCGTAAATCGGGCGGTTGAACGAAATGCCTGTGGCAGTTCGCGGCCGAAGAATTGGCGTATTATGCTGACGCCGTCGCCTTCGGCGCGATAGATCTTGTTGTGTGCCCGGATGACCAGACTGTTGAGATAATTGATGAGTTTCGGGTCGCGCGTCTCGGCACGTGCGATGGCCAGGTCGGTCGCGGTCCGGCGGTAGAGCTCGCCGAATTCGCGCACTTCCATCTTTGACAGCCCGCGAAGGCTCGTCCCGCGTAGCATCCCGAGCAGGTCCTCCAACCGCTCCCAATTATCCTTTTTTTGATCGATGAATCGGTTCACGAATGTTAATTGCCGGTGCTAACGCTGGAGCATCGGCCGGCATTCGCAATTATACGTTGCCATTACGAAATCCAAAACCTAGAATCAGGACTTTAGGATGTCGGACGAAGTTAAGAAATATCACGAAGAAGAAGCGATAGGTAAGACGTACGATCTGCGGATCGTGAGACGGCTGTTGCGGTATTTGAAGCCGTATTGGCACCTTGTCGTGGCGGCTCTGGTATTAACGCTCCTGAGCAACGTGTTGATAAGCACGCAGCCGCTGTTCACAAAGACCGCGGTTGACGATTTCATCAGGCCGCGAAGCGTCGACGGCCTCTGGCTTTTTGCGTTCGCATTCTTCGGCGTATTCCTCTTTAGATTTATCTTTTCATACGTGCAGGAGATCTTGCTGAACAAGGTCGGCCAGCGGGTAATGTATGACCTGCGGAGCGAGATCTTTGCCAAGCTGCAACGTCAGGAGGTCGCCTATTACGATCGCTATCCGGTCGGCCGCATAATCACCCGGATGACATCGGACGTAGACGCTCTGAACGAGATGTTCACCTCCGGCGTGATCGACGTCCTTGGCGACCTGGTCATAATCTTTGCCATCATCGCGTGGATGTTCGCTCTGGACTGGAAGCTGGCGATCATTTCGCTGGTGACGGTGCCGCTTTTGTTCGTCGCTACGAACTGGTTCCGCAAGCGTGCCCGCATCGGCTTTGACAAGGTTCGAACCCGGAACGCCCGGCTCAACGCATTCTTACAGGAATTCATCTCAGGCGCTCAAACCGTCCAGTTGATGAATGCCGAAAAGAAGGCGGCCAAGCAGTTCGACGACATCAACGACGATTACCGCAACGCGAATATCGAGACGATCTATTACTACTCCGTCTTTTATCCGCTTGTGGATTTTATCGGTGCCATCGGTATCGCGGTGGTGATCTTCTTTTTCGCTTTTCAAGATCTAAGCGGAATGTCTGCGGCGGGGGCGGCATTGTCGGTCGGCGTTCTCGCGGCATTTATCCAGTATTCGCTTCAGCTCTTTCAGCCGATCCGCGATCTGTCGGATAAGTTCAATGTCCTTCAAGCGGCGATAGTTGCTTCCCACCGGATATTTATCCTGCTCGACCTTGATATCGAAATTACTTCGCCCGCCGAACCGAAGAAGTCCGGCAAGGCCGACGGCCGCATTGAGTTTCGCAACGTCTGGTTCGCCTATAAAGAAAATGAGTGGGTGATGAAGGACGTTTCGTTTACGGTCAACGTCGGCGAAAGTGTCGCTTTGGTCGGTCACACTGGTTCGGGAAAGACAACGGCCACCAATCTGCTGATGCGTTTCTATGACGTTCAAAAAGGCCAGATCCTACTCGACGGTGTGGACATTCGCGAGTGGGACCTGCACGATCTGCGGGCGAATTTCGCGGTGGTGCTTCAAGATGTGTTCTTGTTCAGCGGGTCGGTTGAGGAGAACATTCGCCTCGGCAATGGCGAGATATCGGACGAACGGATCGAATGGGCGGCGAAGGAAGTTCATGCCGACGAGTTTATCCAAAAATTGGATGACCGATATCGGTTCAAGGTCCGCGAACGCGGAGCGGGCCTGTCGGTCGGCCAGAAGCAGCTGATATCGTTCGCACGTGCTCTTGCCTTTGACCCAAAGATATTGATACTGGACGAAGCAACCAGTTCGATAGACACCGAGACCGAGCAGCTCATCCAACAGGCGGTTGACCGCGTGATGGACGGCAGAACCTCACTGGTCGTCGCCCACCGCCTTTCAACCATACAGAAATGCGACCGCATTCTGGTGTTTCACCACGGCGAACTTCGCGAACAGGGCTCGCATAATGAGCTTTTGCTCGAACGCGGCCTGTACTGGCGGCTTTTCCAGCTTCAGTACGGCGGCGAAACCAGCGGCGGCACCGCACCGGAACTCAGCCCCGGTCTGGCCGGTTAGGTCGTTCTAAACGTCAACCTCTTGCAAAATCAACGACTTCCCAACGTCATCTTCGGGCTGTCGGCGGACACCGCCAAATTATGCTAAAAGTTGAAGATTGGATATAATGATGCTCGCAATGCAGGCAGACGACAACACAACAGCTTCTCCCGCCGTTGCAACGGTGGGAATGATCGACGAGATCTATTCGCGCTGTTGCGAGAACGCCCCGAACTTCGGCGTTCAGCCGGATTGTTTTAAAGCTTCCGTCGAACGGTCACTGAAACGATTCACCGAATCTTCTTCGGACGGTCCTCCGTCGCCATCTTCGGTCAAAGACTTCATAGATCAGTTGCAGAGTGATGACCTTTTTCTGGCTATCGCTTGCGCCAACGGCAACGAGCGGGCATGGTGGGAGTTTGACCAGCAGCACCGAGCATATATGGAGCGTGTCGCTCGCCACCTGGCGAAGACGGAGCTCGATGCGCAAGAGGTTATTGATACGGTTTATGTCGAACTCTACGGCACCCGCGTGGTTGACGGCGAACGGATGTCAAAATTTTCGACGTATAGCGGCCGCGGCTCACTTCGCGGTTGGCTGCGTACGGTCATCTGGCATTCGCTGGTCGACCTTCACCGGGCAAGCCACGACGAAGTGTCACTCGATGAAATGACCGAAAATCTAGGTGAGGGAGGCGCACAGGCGAATTTTGCCGAACAGCCACAAGGCGGCGAAGACGAGATGATCGCCCAGATCACCCAGAACCGCTATCGTACTGCAACGGTCACCGCTCTCGACAAAGCATTCGGCGAATTGGAACCACATGAGAAGCTTCTGTTGCTCTATTATCACGTTGAGAACCTGAAGCTTCGCGAGATCGCAAAACTAGTAGAGAACGAAGATTCCCCGCTTCGCGGCTGGTTTCAGCGGCGTTCGGCGACCCGTGATTCGGGTGGCCGGACACATGAATCGACGGTCATGCGTTGGCTGGAAAAGAGTTATGCACGCATACTGGAGCTATTCGTTGCTGACCTTAAAGGTGCCCATTCGATGTCGCAGAAGGAGATCGATATCTGCCTTGATCTTGCGACGAAGGATCTGGCCGGAAACAGCCTCTTTGCCCGTTTGACGCCCAATTGACCGGCCCACTTACACCGGCGAACTTTTTTTCCCCGACTATGAAACTTTTTTCGCAAATGTTACGCGAAAGTAACGTCTGCTATTCGGGAGGAATTCTCGATGGAGGCGAATAACGGAAACATGAACCCACAGGAAGAAAAAATTCAATCTTTAATGAACAGCTACCTTGCTGCCCGCGAAAAAGGGCGAGGCGAGGCCGTTAGTTTGCACGTCGACGAGGATTCTCTCGCAGCTTTTGCTGAAGGCCGGCTAGGTGAACGCGAAAGCGGCCCGGTAGTTTCGCATCTGGTCGATTGCTCGTTCTGCCGCCACGTTTCGGCCCAACTGATAAGGCTGAATGCGGAATTTGCTGAGTCTGACGCAGAGACGGCCGCATTGCCGGGTGTCGAACCGGCTCGCATTTCCGAAGTGCTCAGCGGATTGTTCACCAAGATATTCGGCACAACGGACGGAGCCGTCTTCGCCCACGACGAGAAGGATGATGACAAAGACGGAGAGCCCGAGCCCGACGAAACTGCCGACAAGTAGCCCACACAAGTTGACTGCCCGCACTTAGACTGTTTGCAAGACCACGCTTGCAGGCAGTCTTTTTGTATTTCGACTAACACCAATGGCTTACGCAAGCCGGCTAATTAGAGTTATACTTTCGTTTATAGAAGCTTCCGGAGAAATATCATATTGGATGCCATCAAACCAGATTGCCCGCCTGATCCGAAAGACATATCGGTAGAAAGGGTAGCCACTGCAAAACTGCCGACACAGTTCGGCGAGTTTCTGATCGCAGGCTATCGTTCGCTTACGAGCACCGAGGAATTCGTCGTTTTGTATAAAGGTGAGATGCGGCCGGGCGTTCCGACGCTTGTGCGGATCCATTCACAGTGTCTGACAGGCGATGTATTCAGTTCGATCAAATGCGATTGCGGCCCGCAGCTTCATCTGGCGATGGAGATGATAGAAAAAGAGGGCCGCGGCGCCATTGTCTATCAACAGCAGGAAGGCCGCGGCATCGGCATCATCAATAAGATCCGTGCGTACGCCCTTCAGGACGAAGGTGCCGACACCGTCGAGGCAAACGAGAGGCTGGGCTTCGCTATCGACGCCCGCGACTATCGCCAATGTGCCGAAATTCTTTTCGACCTGGGTCTTTGTCACGTTAAGGTTATCTCCAATAATCCAGACAAGCTCGAAGCTCTCAAAAACGCCGGCTTGACCATCATCGAACGCATCCCGTTAGAAACTCCCGCCGAACCCGCCGCCGCCCACTACCTCCGCACCAAAAAAGAAAAACTCGGACATTTGCTCCAGTAAGCATTCAGGCCTCTTCTCGCCGACTAAAGAATAAAAAGGGCTGCCTTTCGGCAGCCCAATGTCTTTCGACGAAAATACAGTTATCTAGAACTGTAGCTTGAACCCAAAACGAACGCTTCGCGGTCCCTGGAAGCTATTCGGCATGTCATAGGCAATGCTTTTTATGCCGC
>JBBQTV010000239.1:0-5081 GCA_038212935.1 Pyrinomonadales bacterium
GAACGATGAAGATATCGGAAGTTAGCCGGCCCGGATAACTTTTTCAGTTTTTATTTCGAATCAAAATGGTGGTAACGTATTTGGCGTTACCACTTTTTTTATGTCTATAAAATCTGATATCTGGCTCCGCAAGATGGCGGAGGAGCATGAGATGATCTCGCCGTTTTTGCCGGAGCTTCTTCGTGAAGTGAATGGCAACCGCATTATTTCGGCCGGTGCGTCTAGCTATGGTTACGATATGCGGCTGGCGGATGACGGCTTTCGCATTTTTTCGTCGGTGCATGCGAAAGAGATCGACCCGAAGCGTTTCGACGATCAATTTTCGCTGATCGAGCCGAATGTTCACACGGCGGATGACGGAGCAAAGTATTATTTGCTTCCGCCGCACCATTACGGGCTGGGTGTTACGGTCGAGACGTTCAAGATGCCGCGAAACGTGACCGGCGTCGCACTCGGAAAAAGCACTTATGCGCGTGCCGGACTGCTTGTGAATACGACGCCGCTCGAAGCCGGCTGGACCGGCAGGCTCGTGGTAGAGATCGCGAACCTCGCCAACCTTCCGCTCCGCGTGTACGTAAACGAAGGCATCGGTCAGATCTTGTTCTTCGAGTCCGACGAAGACTGCGCGGTCAGCTACTCAGACCGCGGCGGTAAATATCAAGGCCAGACCGGCCTAACGTACGCCAAAGTTTAAGGCCCAAAGCAGTTCCGGCTTGCGAGAGCCTATCGATCGGGCAGGCCGGAATTCTTGTCTAAACCAACCCTACGGACAAAGTTCTTTCGTCCACTGAAACGCGTTGTCGCCGCGGCCACACAAATATTGCGACGAACCGTTTTCCGCGACCCACGTTTGCCCAACGCGACGGAATTCGATCCGTACCCTTTCGCCGGCCACCGAATCGTCCTCGTAACCAACGGCGGTCGCTAGAAAAATACCCTTTGTACCCTGCCCCTGACGGATCTCAAATATCTCGTTCTTCTTCTGCTTTGCGCTTTCAAACCCGTTCGGTTTGTAGAGTGCATCCAGAAGCCTAAGGCCGCATTGAAGCAAAGATCCGCGGCACGGCGTCGACAATGTCGCGGCACCTCGGCCGGTCACGGAAATAAATCGAAACGCATCAAGCGACTCAACATCGCCCTGTTCGGTTTTCGTAGTGAAGTCATATGCCGGAACGGGCGTCGATGTCTCGCAGGGCGTCTTGGTCCAGTTTCCGCGTTTGCCGTCTACCAAACATCGATATTGCGTTCCTGCCTGAACGAAGCGTAATCCGGTACGAGTTTTGGTGAACGCCACACGGGTTCGCCATTCGTTGGTAAAGCTTGGCTTCGTCCCCAACATACTGAAAAGATATATGCTTACGCCGCTTCGGTATGTAAAGCTCTCTTCCTTTTCTTCAAAATTGTCCTCACCGCCAAAGCCGACCAGCTCAAGCTGCATCATGACTTCGCGCCCGCAATCCCAGACCGATTCTCCAATGCAATCGGCAATTTTTTGCTGTACTTTGATTCCTGCAAAAGCCGTGGGATCGGCAACCTCGGCCGCTCGCGTTTGCGCGTTTGCGCCAAGTGAAGAAATTAATATCGTGATCAATAGTAAGGTAATTTTGGTCATAATTCTCGCTGGAGGGCCTCGGTACGAAGGCCCCTATGAACCGGTGATCCGGAACATTATTGGTTCAGAAATGGTGAATTTTGTTTTTGTGAGTCGCGTCCCCGGCTAGTAAAATTGAGCCTCGGCCGCTATTAATAGAACGACGTACCTCTTCTATTTTGCACTAAGCTGAGAGGATCGCTAAACACCTATGTCCAAATTGTTCATTCTCATTTGCCTCATTGCTCTAGTCGGACAGTCTGCTGCTCCAGCTCAAACAGCGTCAAACGAACGCCCGCGAGCCCGCGAATTCGGCATCACGATCGGTGTGTTGCCTGCGGGGCCGAACAACGCTATAACCGATGTCAAAGGCGTCACGGTCGGGCAGACGACGATCATTCGCGGCGACAATGTTCGGACCGGTGTCACGGCGATTCTTCCGCACAGCGGCAATCTATTTCGCGAAAAGGTGCCCGGAGCAGTTTTCGTCGGCAACGGATTCGGCAAACTCGCCGGCTCAACCCAGGTAAACGAACTCGGCGAGATCGAAACGCCGATCCTGCTTACGTCTACACTTTCCGTCCCGAAGACTGCCGACTTCCTGATGGACTACATGCTCGCCGTGCCGGGCAATGAACAGGTCCGCTCGATCAATCCGCTCGTCGGCGAGACGAACGACGGCGGGTTGAATGACGGCCGCGGTCGGCATATCACGCGGGACGACGTTTTCAACGCGATAAAAGGTGCGAAAGGCGGAACGGTCGAGGAAGGTTCCGTCGGCGCCGGAACGGGCACCGTCGCATTCGGCTGGAAAGGCGGCATCGGCACCTCATCGCGAAAACTTCCCGCATCGCTCGGCGGTTACACGATCGGCGTGCTCGTGCAATCGAACTACGGCGGCGTGCTCGCGATAGACGGCGTCCCCGTCGGCCAGGAACTTGGTCAATATTATCTGAAAAACGCTATCGGGTCGGCAGCAGTCGCGACGACCTTTGATGATCGGATTCCGCATTCCTCATTCCGCGATCCGCATTTTGCAGATGGTTCGATCATTATCGTCATCGCAACGGATGCACCGCTTGATTGGCGGCAGCTTGACCGGCTCGCCGAACGCGCTATGGCGGGCCTTGCACGGACAGGCTCGTCGATGACCAACGGCAGCGGAGATTATGTCATCGCATTCTCGACCGCGAACCGGATCGACGGCTCGGAGCGCGTCCGAAACATACGAGTTCTCGGCAACGACGCAATGTCGCCGCTCTTCCAGGCTGTGATCGAATCCACCGAAGAAGCGATCCTCAATTCCCTATTCAAAGCTACGACCGTCACCGGCAACGGCCGCACCATCGAAGCCCTTCCGCTCGATAAGGTCCGCGAGATTATGCGCAAATACGGGAAGGCCAAATGACCTTCCCGCGTTTGCTCGGTTGAAAATAGTTGTTACAAAGTGTCGTCCGATGTTGTGTCATAGGTCGATGGAGCGGTGTCGACCGACGCATCGAAACCGGTATCGACCGCACCCACATCGTAAGTTCCAGCATCGTACGTCCCGTCAGTAGCCACGGCTGAAGAAGCATCGACGTCATATCCGACCGAAGTCGGGTCAGCTTGATCGGCGTACCCGTCCGCGGCCACTTGGGAATCTGCAGCGTGGGCGGCGCTGGATTCGGCGGCGTCGGCCATACCGGCTTCGGCGTACCACTGAGCGTTGTCAGCGTAATAGTCCGCGTTCTTTTCTTCGTAGACGGCGTTGCCGAGGTTGTAAGCGTCTTGATCAGATTGGGTGGTGTGGTCGTCGCCGCTCGCTAGATAATCGGCCTCGCCGGTTGCGTAGGCGGCGTTCTGTGCATCTTCTTTGGCCGCTTCGTAATCACCGGCGGCGATATTCTCAGCCTGCTCCTCACGATAATCCTCAGCCCGTTCTTGCTTGTATCCCGCGCTATCAAGCTCAGCGGCATTTGATCCATCAAGCATGCCATTGTCACCCGCGGCCCAGGCGGCATCCTCGGCAACCTCGCGAGCATCGGCGGCGGCCGCATAGTCGCCTTCGGCTACGAAAGCATCTGCCTGTTCTTGAGCAACTCGTGCGGATTCCGCATCGGCCGCTCGCTGAGCGATAGCGGGATCGGGCTCGGATGCTTCGGCAGCGAGAGTGTCATCGCCCGTTGAGTAACTGGCATCGTCCCCGCCATAAACGTCCGCGTCCAAGACGGCGACATCCGCCGGCGGAACGGCCACATCTTCGAATCCCTCGCTGCCGAGGTTGAACTCAACAGAGTTCGTCCCGATCTCTTGCTCGGTCGGCAGGGCGGCGGAGGCTTCTTCGGTAAAACTCGCCTCAGCGTCGATCTCCTCGGTTGATTCAAATTCGCCGTCGCCATCCGCGTCCCGCATCACCGTGTCAGCCACACCGTCGCCGTCCGTGTCCGCATAAGCGGTGTCGAGTTTGCCGTCACCATCCGAATCCATCGCGACCACATCGATCTCGCCGTCGCCATCGGTATCCATTCCTGCAGTGTCCAGCATTCCGTCACCGTCCGAATCCACCGCGACCATGTCGATCGTTCCATCGCCGTCGGTATCGGCAACGCCAGTGTCGAGATTGCCGTCGCCGTCGGTATCCACGACCGCCATGTCGACTTCGCCGTCCCCGTCCGTGTCCGCCGTCGCGGCATCGATCTTGCCATCGCCGTCGGTATCGATGAGATCGGCGGTGATCGTGTCCGTCGGTTCGCTGTCGTCAAAAATTGCTTCGACGACATTTTCGATCAAAGTTCCTTCGCCATCGGCGTCGCTGTTCGCTTCGGTCGTTATTTCAAATGTGGATTCGTTTCCATCACTATCCATTTCGGTCACGATCACGGGGTTTTCAGTCTGCATAATTCTGATTCTCCTGTCTTGGTTGTTCCTTTATATTGGACGAAGGCGGCTTTGGGTTCTTGCGTATGACCGTGAGCTTTCCGCATTTTCCGTCGGGACACTTTACGGAAAGCTCCTGCTTGCCCGCCAGCACGGACATCGGGACGCGCATTGGAGCTGAGCAGATTGCGCATTTAAGCTTTAGGTCTGGAGATGCCGGTTTTGCTTCGGGCTTCGGTTTGGGCGGAGCCGCCTTCCGGATCGTCTCGCCGATTATCTTTAGGTAGCCCTGCAGTTCAGGGCTGTTGGCATACTGCGTCAGCAGTTTTAGACGCGGGCCGATGTATGGCGTCGAGGTCGTTGTCAGTTCCGAAAGCCGCAGCATGTCACCGTCGTCAACGCCCTGCTGCTCGATCCAACTGTCGATATTCAGGTCTCTATAGAGAAACGAAGACTTTAGCGACCACGAGAGCAGAACTCGGCGAGCGATCTCCTCATTGCCGACGGTCAGCAGACCGGCACGATCGGCTGTGATCTCGGCCTGACGCGCCCACGCAAGCAGCGGCATCTCGATCGCACCGCCGATAAGCGCCGACGGGCTGAGTATCGCATTGAAAATTCCGCCCGCCAT